>NZ_JACOOY010000001.1:0-295601 GCF_014287705.1 Dorea hominis
CTTTCACAATGCTACAGTGAATTGAAAATATTTTTCAGCATATTGACCAAAATTTCAATAAACTATTGTTATTGTTGAAAAATATTTTCAATTCACTGTAGCATTGTGAAAGCTGTTTGATATTATCTTATTTGTATAAAAATTAGATAGTTTTTTCATCTTTTCCACAATTCATACACTTTAAGTTGATCTATTTTAATTTGATTGTACATAAAAAAAACACCTTTTTGTATATTTTGCAAAAAGGTGTTTTAAATCGTATATGCAAATGAATAAAATCTGTACCTTAGTCTTTGGTAAAATCCCCAAAAATTCTTCACTATTTGACATAACAAAATATGACATTTAGTATGCCTGCCAGTAGCATGACTATAATCGGGTTCCATTTTTTCCAGCATAATAATATCAGACAAATCAGAAAAATTACGAAAAGCGGTATATTTATACCAGTGACAGACAGTACACTGCCTGCTTCCAAGAAAGCATTTTTTAAAATACTGACTCCTGCGGAGGCAATTAGTGCGACTACTGCCGGGCGCAGGGATTTCAAAACTCCCTGCAACAAATCTAATTTCCGGTATTTTAAGTATAGTTTCGCAATAGCTGTCACAATAATACAGGACGGAAGGATATTCCCAAGTGTTGCTGCAAGCGCTCCCGGCACTCCTGCTACTTTAATTCCAACAAATGTTGCCGAATTGATGGCGATCGGTCCGGGTGTCATCTGTGATAATGTAATAAGATCTGTAAATTCTTTAACATCCAGCCATCTGTGCGCATCGACGATTTGGCTCTGAATAAGCGGAAGCGCTGCATAACCACCGCCAAAGCTGAATAATCCAACCTGAAGGAAACTAAGGAAAAGCTGGATATAAATCATTTCCGCACCTTCCTTTCAAGCATAGTCCGTATAACACCAAGGATTCCGCATCCGAGAATAATCCAGACGATATTAATTTCCCCGCTGCATGCAAGAAGAAATGAAAGAATCAGAACAAGCAAGGATATCACATCTTTCTCCTTTATAACCGAACATCCCATCCCAAAAGTAACAGAAGCAATCACAGCTCCCACACCCGCCTGCATACCTTCCAGCATCCGTGCAACCAGCAGGTTGGAGCGGAATGCCTGATAGCAGACAGATAATATCGATATAATGACAAAAGGAGGGATAACTGTTCCGAAAATAGCAACGAATGCGCCTAGAATTCCTGCCAGTTTATATCCGACAACAATCGCGCCGTTGACAGCAATTGCCCCCGGCGCTGACTGGGCGATTGCCACAAGATCCAGCATCTCCTCCTCATCGATCCAGTGTCTGGCATCGACAAAATCTTTTTTCATTAATGACACAATGACATATCCACCTCCAAAGGTGAATGTGCTTAAATATAAAGTTGATAAAAATAAAGTCCGAAGTATTTTACTATTCTTTTTTTTCATTGTATTATCCTACTCTTCGTCTGTAGACTCTATTTCACCGTCAAATCCGGCATCTCGAATCATCTGCATTGTAGCATCAATCCCCTGACCGTCTGCGGTCAGATATCCGGATGCGAAAATCGAATCAACAACTTTGAAAAGCGTCGGCTCTATTCCTTTAAAATATACTTCTCTTCCGGCCGCACAACGGATATCAGAAGTCGGGATCATAAGTCTTGCAAGGCATAAAACTTTCATGCAGTATTCCGGTGTAAGTCCGGAAATATCCCTGTCTGCAAGTCGTGTCCCCGGAATCGGAAGCAGGAAATTGATTGGTACAGATTCCGGATGAATTTCACGAAGATCCAGAAGCATGTCCACAACATCTTCTTTTCTCTCTCCCATTCCGATAATACCACCGCTGCAGATCTCAAAGCCGATATCCTGAAGCATATGTATATTTGCCACACGCTGCTCGTAAGTGTGCGTCGTACAAATCTCCGGGTAAAATCTCCGGCTGCTGTTCAGATTATGATTGATCCTGTCCAGTCCGGCATCTTTTAAAAGTCTCGCCTGCTTCTCCGTCAGAAATCCAATAGAACAGCAGATTTGCGTTCCTTTCTTCTTCATTTCCCGGATACGTTCTGCAAGATCTTCAATCTCTGCATCTGAAAACTGAATTCCGCTCAGACCGATACAATGTCTTGCCAGATGCTTGTCATCTACCAGATCGTTATCCCCGTAAAGTTTTTCATCCGAAACACGACGATATTTTTCAATGGCCGCATGCGACTCGCAGGACTGTGCACAATATGCACAGTTCTGCGAACAGTTTCCGCTGCGGACATTAGTCAGAAGCTGTACGCTTACTTTCTTGCCTTTATACTTTGTACGGAGCGCATAGGCACATGCGATCAGATCATCCATGTCTTCCTTTGGAAGATTTAAAATTTTAATTGCTTCCTCTCTCGTAAGTCTCTTTGTCTCATCCCAGTGTTTCAACCATTCTTTCATAGAAACATCTCTCCTTTTATCTTAAGCTTTTTCTTCCTTTTTATTAAATATCTCACGATCCAGCGCCTTGTTCTGATGTGCAACGATTGTTGTACATACAGCATCACCTGTAATATTAACGGCTGTTCGTGTCATGTCAAGAATACGGTCAATACCCATGATCAGTCCGATTGCCTCAACCGGGAGTCCTACAGAATTAAATACCATTGTAAGTGTAACAAGACCTACACTTGGTACTCCGGCCGTTCCGATAGATGCAAGTGTCGCTGTCCCGATAACCGTAACATAATCGGTAAGAGAAAGATGGATTCCAAATGCCTGTGCCGCAAACACAACAGCTACACCCTGCATAATCGCTGTTCCATCCATATTGATCGTCGCACCAAGCGGGATCGTAAAGGACGAAATTTTCTTGGATACACCCATTTTTTTAGACAGCGTATCGATGGAAAGCGGAATGGTCGCATTGGATGTTGCTGTTGAAAATGCAAACGCCATAACCGGGAAGAATTTTTTAATAAATTTGAATGGATTCAGTCCTGTAAATCCTTTTAAAAGTCCCAGATATACAACAAAACACTGCAGGGCAAGTGCAAGCAGGACACCGATCATGTATTTTGCAAGCGGAATGAACGCGCTGAAACCGATATTAGCAAAAGTGCGTGCGATCAGGCAGAACACTCCGATCGGAGCAAGTCCCATAACCATCATTGTCATTTCCATCATGATGTCATTGAACTGACTGAAGAAATTGCTGACTGTCTCTGTACGCTCTCCTAGTTTTGCCAGAATAACACCGACGATCAGTGCAAATACAATAATCTGAAGCATTGTTCCGTTTGCCAGCGCATTCAGCGGATTGTCCGGAATGATATTCAGAAGCGTTTCTGTCAGTGTAGTTGCTTTCATGGACTCCACTTCCGCAGCATTCTGCTGAATACTGCTCATATCCAGTCCTTTGCCAGGATTAATTAGATTACCGACAGATAACGCAACTGTAACTGCAACGGCTGTTGTAAACAGATAAAAAACGAGTGTACGCACGCCGACTGTTCCGAGTTTTTTTGTATCTCCAATCGACATACTTCCACATACGATCGAACAAAATACAAGTGGAACAACAAGCATCTTCATCAAACGGATGAATCCTTGTCCGATTACATATAAAATTCCTTCTACGATTACATCATCTTTGATACTGCTTTTCGGGACAAGATAACATAAAATCACACCAAACAGCGCTCCTGCAAGAAGGGAAATGAATATTTTCGTAGTAAGTCCCATCTTTTTCTTTTCTTTTGTATTACTCATGAGTCTCCTCCTTCCACTCGGCAATGTATTCCTCAAGAGACTGTTTCCATTTCGGCATTTCATATACATCAATGATCCGTAAAATAAAATTATCCAGAACCGCATATGCTGGCCGTACCAGATGTTCTTTAGAATCTGCAATTGAAATCTCTTTTACTTCTGCATGAAGACCTGCCAGAGATAGAATCTCTCTTGCAAAATCATATCGACTGCAAAGTCCTTTACATGTTGCATGATAGGTTCCATATTCATTTGTTGTAATAAGATACAAAATAATACGTGCCAAATCCTTCGCACTGGTCGGACATCCGGTCTCATCTATTGCAGCCTCGATCAACTCTCCATTTCCCGCCTTCCGCAATACACGTGTCACAAAATTATCGCCATGTCCAAAAATCCAGCTGCTCCGAATCACAAAATGTTTGTGTGTAAATTCCCGCACATAATTTTCACCGGCTCTCTTAGAGCGTCCGTACACGGTCTTCGGATTCGTATCATCAAATTCACTGTAAGGCGTATTTTTGTTACCATCGAAGACATCATCTGTAGATATATGGACGATTTTAGCACCGATCTTACGTGCGACGATACTTAAATTTCTTGCACCGAGTGCATTAACACGGTACGCCAGTTCCGGTTCTTTTTCACAAAGATCCATATCTGTGATTCCGGCACAGTTGATGATCACATCCGGACGGTTGATCTCACCAAAGCTTAATACTTCATCTGTCTGTGTGATATCCAACTCATCTTTATCTGTGTTAAAAACTTCCATCTCCAGTGGATCTAACACTTCGTTAATAGCAGTTCCGATCTGTCCTGCCGATCCTGCAATCCATATTTTTAACATGTTTCATCCTCCTCTTTCGTTCCTCATTTACTCATGAAATTACCGGTGTTCCAGAATCGGAAACGCCGATGTATCTTCAGAGATCATTTGAATGATTTCTGAGCTGTTCACACTCATAAACTCATCCTTTTTGTAATCCATTGCAACAAATGCAGCAAACAGCAGAAAGCTTATGAAAAGCCGGAGCCCCAGTGTACCGCTCTTAAATTCCTGCGGCTCTTCATAAAGCAAACGGTATGCCGCTCCATATCTCGGGTGTACCGCCGGAGAGTCATAAGAATCCCGGTACAGTTCCCGTGTCCGCATTAATAATTTCTGCCTTCGTCTTTCTGCTTCATTCAATCCCGGTCACATCCTTTCCACTCTAGGATATGCATGGATATTCGGTTCTATACCTGAAAAGACAGTGCACGCGCATTAGCGGCTTGCCAGTTCTTTTACAATATCTTCCCAGTTCAGTCCTTTTTCAACCATTAATACAATCATATGATAAAGGAAATCCGAGATCTCATACTTCGTCTCTTCTGCACTTGGATTCTTGGCAGCGATCACAATCTCCGTTGCCTCTTCGCCGATTTTTTTCAAAATCTTATCAATTCCTTTATCAAATAAATAATTCGTATAAGAACCCTCTTTTGGATTCTCTTTTCTGTCTACAACGGTATTATAGATGATTTCAAAAACTTCCAGCGGATTTGCTTCGTTATATTCCGTTCCTGCAAGGTGCTGGAAAAAACAGGTCGGATTACCGGTGTGACATGCCGCACCAACCTGATCTACTTTTGCAAGTAACGTATCATAATCACAGTCAATTGTCAGCGACTTGACATACTGGAAATGCCCGCTTGTCTCACCTTTCACCCAGAGCTTCTGGCGGCTTCTGCTGAAGTAAGTCATTTTTCCTGTTTTGATCGTCTGATCAAATGATTCTTCATTCATATAGGCTAACATCAATACTTCTCTCGTCTTATAATGCTGTACAATAACCGGGATCAGCCCCTGCTCATTTGTCTTAAACTGTGAAAATTCCATAATACTTTCAAAAGAAGTCATCTGGATGCCTTCCTCTGAACACTCTTTCTTAAATTCCACAAAATCCATATCCGGCTGACTGACATATTTTCCTGAAAGCCCTTTCACTCCCGGACATTTAAGTATCTTGAATAACTCCGGTTTTTCCAGCGTATCTGTTACGATTACACATGGAATATCCGTTACGTCCATAACCGAATTAAGATCCAGACGATGCATGAACACAATCTCACTGGAATATTCATCAATCAGATGCTGATGTTTGAAAAGCGCATCAAAATCATTCAGCGATACTGCAATTTTCTCTTTTCCAAAACGTTTTGCCGCCTCTTCCACTGCCTTCGCACTGTCCGGTTTGGAAAAATTCAGCATTGCACGCTTTGCTCCGGCATACAAAATCTTCTTTACATCCTCCTGCCGTTTGATATTACCACCCGCTACCATTGGGATACGGATCAAGCGATTAATACGGCGCATCAAGTCAATGGCTTCTTCGTGCTCATCATCAGATGTAGAAAGATCGAACACAAGCAACTCATCTGCCCCGTGATCGCTGTAGTATTTTGCAAGTGCGATCACATCGTCCTGTAATACGCTCTTATCATTAAACCATTTTACAGCCTTCCCACCTGCAATAAAAATGCAGGGAATCAATCTTTTATAACTCATATATGTTCAAAAACTCCTTTAAAGACTTCCTTTTGTCGTCCACGCTTCTTTGATCCGTGGTTCATCCATAGTTGCCATATCAAGCGCTTTTCCAAAACTTTTGAAAAGTGCTTCAGCCATGTGATGATTGTTCTCACCATCCATAATCTTAAGATGGATGTTCATTCCTGCGCTGTAAGAAACAGCATAGAAAAATTCTTTCACCATCTCTGTGTCCATATCACCAATCTTTGGAACTGTAAATTCTGCATCATAGCGAAGGTATGGACGACCGGACAAATCTACCGCGCAAAGTGCTAGCGTCTCATCCATCGGAAGGATCATATTCCCAAAGCGTTTGATACCGACTTTATCTCCGATGGCTTTTAAAATGGCATTTCCTAGCACAATTCCTGTATCTTCGATCGTATGATGACTGTCTACATCCAGATCGCCATTTACTCGAACAGTCAGGTCGAACAGTCCATGTCTTGCAAATCCGTCCAACATATGGTCAAAAAATCCAATCCCCGTATGAATATCGTTATTTCCGGTTCCATCCAGATTCAGCGTAATGGAAATGTCGGTTTCTTTTGTTTTTCTTTCACAAGTAACGATTCTGCTCATTTTTTACATCCTCCTTACTTCTTCTCAAAACGTACTTTGATGGAATTTGCATGTGCTGTCAGATGTTCTGCTTCTGCAAATTTTTCAATATCGGTATGGATCGCACCAAGTGCCTCCTGTGAGTAAGCAATAATGCTTGATTTTTTAATAAAATCATCAACAGAAAGCGGTGAGAAGAATTTTGCTGTTCCGTTTGTCGGAAGGACATGGTTCGGTCCTGCAAAATAATCTCCAAGCGGTTCACTGGAATATTCGCCAATGAAAATAGCTCCTGCGTTGCGGATGCGTGTCATAATGTCATACGGATTCTTTGTCTGGATCTCCAGATGTTCCGAAGCAATCTCATTCGCAATGTCAATCACTTCTTCCATGGTATCTGCTACCAGTATGTATCCATAATTATCCAGTGATTTGCGGATGATCTCACTTCTGGAAAGTTCATTTAAAAATCCGTCTACTTCTTCAGATACCTTCTCTGCAAGCTTCTGGCTGGTTGTCACTAAAATTGCAGAAGCGAGCTCGTCATGTTCTGCCTGGGACAGAAGATCCGCAGCTACATAGCGTGGATTTGCTGTCTCATCAGCGATTACAAGGATTTCACTTGGGCCTGCTATCGCATCAATGCTTACATGTCCGTATACAGCACGCTTTGCAAGTGCAACATAAATATTTCCAGGTCCTACAATTTTGTCAACCTTCGGGATACTCTCCGTTCCATAAGCAAGTGCAGCGATCGCCTGTGCGCCGCCGACTTTATATACAACATCAGCACCTGCTTCATGTGCTGCAACCAGTGTTGTCGGTGTGACTTTTCCGTCTTTTCCCGGAGGTGTTACCATTACGATTTCGTCAACTCCTGCAGCTTTCGCTGGTGCGATATTCATAAGGACAGAAGACGGATAAGCAGCTTTTCCGCCTGGTACATAGACGCCGACTCTCTGAAGAGGTGTAACTTTCTGTCCAAGCATTGTTCCATTCGGTTTGCTCTCAAACCAGCTGTTCTGACGCTGTCTCTCGTGATAATCACGGATATTAAATAATGCCTTGCGGATAATACCTGTTAACTCTTCGCCGACTAATTCGTAAGCTTCTTTAATCTCTTCTTCTGTTACTTTAATATTCGATGCATCAATCTTTGCTCCGTCAAATTTTTCTGTATATGTAAATACAGCCGCATCTTTTTCGCTGCGTACATGATCCAGGATTTCTGCAACACCCTGCTCATATTTGCCATAGTTATTCGGACTTCTCTTTAAAAGATCCTCCAGCAGATTCATTTTTATATTCTTATCGAGATGCTGTATTCTCATTTTTATCACTCCTATATTCCTATATCTGTGCGCGTAATTTCATTAATAATGCCTTAATTCTGTCACTCTCCATACGCATGCTTACCGGATTGACGATCATACGCGCAGACAGTGGGCAAACTTCCTCCAGCACTTCCAGACCGTTTTCACGCAGTGTGGAACCCGTTTCTACAATATCCACGATCACTTCAGAGAGACCAACGATCGGTGCCAGTTCAATCGAACCGTTTAATTTTACAATCTCCACAGTCTGGTGTTTTGTGTTGTAGAAATAGTCTTTTGCAATATTCGGATATTTTGTTGCGACACGGATCAGCTCATGATGTTTCAATAACGGTATTGCATCTTTATAACCGCACACACACATTTTACATTTCCCATAACCAAGATCCAGAACTTCATGAACTTTACGTCCCTCTTCAAGGATCGTGTCTTTTCCGACAACTCCGATGTCCGCTGCACCATATTCTACATAAGTCGGTACATCCGGTCCTTTTGCAAGGAAGAAGCGAAGCTTCAATTCTTCATTTGTAAAGATCAGTTTTCTGGAATCTTTGTCTTTCATCTCTTCACAGGTTATACCAATTTTCTCAAACAGTTCCAGCGTCTGTCTTGCCAGACGCCCTTTTCCAAGGGCAAATGTAAGATATCTCATAGTAAAAACTCCATTCTCTTATATATTATGATGTGGTCTTCTTTCCGTTTCCGGCAATCTTGTGTTCACCTGTCACAAGATTGATCATGACCACTTCTCCATCTTCTCTTATATATACAAGGTTTCCTGCATAATACTCTTTTCCATAAGTAATATATTCTTCCAGGATCTTGCCATCCGCTTTCTTGATCAGTTCCACATTCTTTGCTTTGTTACGGAAATCTTTTGCAAGCATAACCGCCTGTTTTGTCTTCCCTTCATCATATAAAATAATCGTATTCTTTCTTGTATATACGATGCGGAGTTTCTGTCGGTTCATCGCATTCATCAGCTCATCAATGACAATTGCAAATCCAATAGAAGGTGATTTCTTACCAAACTTCTCCAACAGATGGTCGTAACGTCCACCTTTTACGATCGCATCTCCGGTTCCAAAAGTATAACCGCGGAAAACAATACCGGTATAATATCCGTAAGTTCCTGTCATGCTCAGATCAAATGTTACAAATTTTTCCATTCCATATAATTTTAGAATGTCGTATATATGTTCCAGACGTCTGATTGCCATAATACCGGCAGAGTTAGGCGCAAGATCTTTTGCCTGGGAAAGGATCTCTACTCCGCCAACCATTTCTCCAAGTGCTGCAAAAGCTTCCTTGGAGCTTCTCTTTACAAGAATACTGTCCAGATATTCTTCCACACCGAAATAATTCCGGTTATTGATTAGTTCAATGACGCGTTCTCTTGCATCCTCATCCAGCGATGCATCTTCAATCAGGCTCTGGAAGAAATCAACATTCCCCACGCTGATTTGAAATTCCTTCACGCCAATTGTAAGCATCGATTCAATCACAAGTGCAAGCATCTCTGCATCTGCTTCCACGGAATCATCACCAATCAGCTCTGCGCCCATCTGTGTGACTTCTCTTAATCTCCCCTGATAGTTGGAATGATTAATAAATGTATTACCTGTATAGCAAAGCCGAATCGGCACTTCTTCCTCACCAAACAGTGTTGCTGCTGCTCTTGCAACGGACGGTGTGATATCTGGCCTCAGTGCAAGTGTATTTCCATCTTTATCAAAAAACTTATATAAATCTTTGGATGCCGTTGTTCCGATTTCTTTACGAAACACATCAAAATATTCAAACATCGGTGTCTGGATATCATGATAGCCATATAAATGGAACGTCTTCTTTAAACGGCTCTCCAGTGCAAGTTTCTTTCCGCATTCTACATTATATATATCCCGGACTCCTTCCGGTGTATGCAATACTTTCTTCATATGACCTCCTGTTAGCTCTTTCACTTTAGCGTGCTAATACGTTAAAACCCTTTCCGTATTATATACATTTTCTGATTCTTTGTCAAGTATATGACAAAGCCTGCCATTACTTCTGTTTCTGCTCCCGGACATCCAGGTCTTTATTAATCCCGTCCAGATACGGAACAAGACTTCCACGCCTTAATTCCATAAAAAATTCCGGATCCAGTTCTTCCAGACGGAAGCTTTTTCTGCCGCCTTTTTTTGCACGGTTCCAGAACTTCATCATTTCTTCATAGCGCATATAATACAGTATATTTTTTGCTGAATAATAAAGCAAAAAAAATGCAATTCCTTCCTGTTTTTCAAATCTGCCCATAAACTCTATCTGATGCTCATGGATATTCTGTAATGGAAAGGTATCTGCCACACATTCTTTTGCATCAAAGCATACCGGAATGCCCTGCACAACACCGATATAATCAACTGTACTTCTCTGTTCAAAATATGCCAGTGTGATCTGCCGGTGTTCCTTATCCATGCGGACCGGCGTGATCGGTGTCGGGATCTTCTGGATCAGCGCCAGATTTTTTTCCATATAATATTCATTGGTCCGGTTTACGAAATCCTCTAATGTTGAACCTCTAAGACCTCTTGAGTTCCATGTTCCCATGTTATCTCCTTTATGATTTTATAGAAATCTTCCGGAACCGGAGCTGTAAACGTTCGCCCGGAAAGTTTCTTTAATGTCTTATTCATCTCCGGCATTACAAGTTCATATGCATGCAGCATCTGTCTTGTCTGTGCTGTCTTCATTCTTCCGTTCCATTTCCGGTTCCACTTTGGATCACCATACTTCGGATCACCAAGAAGCGGATGTCCCTGCCATGCCAGATGTGCGCGGATCTGATGCGTCCGTCCGGTGATCAGATGCACTTTCAAAAGTGTTATTTCCTGATTCCATGCAACCGGAACATATTCTGTCTCGATTGGAACTGCATCAGCGCCGGCCTGTTTTGCAATTCGCACCTGGTTGGTCGCTTTGTCTTTCTGTAAATAGCCGCAGATATGTGCTCTTTTATCGATTGTTCCTTTCACAAGACAGAGGTAATATTTTTTCAGTGTCCTGTCTTTGAAAAGTTCTGAAAGCTTCTGTAATCCCGCCAGACTTTTTCCGGCAGTAATAAGGCCGCTCGTATTCCGGTCCAACCGGTTGCAGATGGATGGTCTGAATGTCTTAAGATCATCTTGCCTCAAAGCTTTCGTTTCAAGCAAATGTTCCATTAAATATTCGACAACCGATACATCCGAAGGCTTTGCTTTCTGGGATAGCACCCCGGCCGGTTTGTTATAAAAAACAACATCTTCATCTTCGTACACAACAGGCATCTGGATCTTTGGAAGCTTTTTCTTACTATGTGCAGTTTCCTGCTTTCCGGTAAATTTCTCCAGTGTTTCATCAGCAAGAAACAGTTTCACCTGATCCCCTTTTTTTAACTTTTCACTACCTGTTGCCTTTCTGCCGTTCAGCACAATATTCTTCTTACGCAGCATTTTATACAGGAAACTTCCCGGAGCTTCACTTAAATATTTCTTTAAAAATTTATCGAACCGCTGTCCGGATTCATTTTCCTTAATATATATTTCTCTCATACACGATTCCTTATATAAATATTTTACATGGATGTTGTCAGAAGGAGATGCCGTATCCGCCGTTCTCTTCTCCGGTTATCCGGCTTCTCGATTGCTGCAATACTGTTCATTCCCTCCGCACGTGATAAAAACGCAACATAATCATGAAAAACTTTTACAGTAACTTTCTCATATTTATGGTTGTGAAGCATTTCCTTAATATATCTTGCCGCCTTTGTCTCATCCGTTTTTTCATTGCTGGTGTAGCCGCACACCGTATGTCCGGAAATGACGATTGCATCTACCTGCATGACTTTTTCCGGACTTGTAATGACAAGATCATAGACTCTTGTCAGAAGGGGTGCTTTTTCTTCAATTTCTTTGCACTTGTCCGACGCAATGCTCTGATAAGGAGCCATTGTAATATACTCAACAAGCATCTTTGCAGCCGGAAGACATCCGACAACTGCTACTACAGTGAGCAAGTTCATGCGGGAACCACTCTGTACAATACCGATCACAACAAGCGCTATGACCACTGCAAATTCAATGACCGCCCAGAGCAGATATTTTGTTTTGCGGAAACGGATATATCCCGGACGTCCTTTTTCAATCTTCATTTATTATTATCCTTCTTTCCTGTTATTCTATCCTCTTTTATCAATCAGCATGCCTGATACGAATCAGATTCCATTTAACTTACGCATCAAATATGCGCTAAGAACATCCGGCAGCAATTTTCCTGCAATTCTGGCAACTTTCATAGATGTGCCGTATACAGAAACACATCTACGATCCACCGCATCCAGCAATGCTTTTCTGGCAACCGCTTTTGGATCCACTTTTGTAACTTTGTTACTTTTTCCAAGAAGTTCACCGCTGTGTGCAAAAAATTCTGTGTCCACAGGACCCGGGCACACCACTGTTACAGATATCTCCGCCGGTTTCCATTCCTCGCGGATCGCCATGGACAGACGGTAAACATATGATTTTGACGCAGAATATATTGCAAATCCCGGCTGTGGTGCGAATGCCGCTGCACTCGCCAGATTGATCACGCGGCTTCCTCTGCCAAGAAACGGCCGGCAGAGCAGAAGCATTCTTGTAAGACTCTGACAATTCAGTTTTACCATGCGAAGTTCTGTATCCTGCTCTCTTTCTCCGAAACAGCCGGACAATCCGCAGCCCGCGCTGTTAACAAGTATCCGGATCTCTGCATTTTTACGTTCCAGCTCTTTTTCGATTCTTTCATAAATATAATCTCGGTTCAGATCTCCGTCAAAGATCCGTACCGGAACAGTAAATTCCTTTTCCAGTTCCTGCAGGCGCTCTGTTCTTCTTGCCACAAGCCAAATCTCATCCAGATTCCGGTACAGTTTTACAATCTGTCTTGCAAATTCTCTGCCCATGCCAGAAGAAGCTCCTGTTACTAATGCAATTTTCATAGGATCATCTGCCTTTCTTTTTGTGTACGTTACGGATTGCTTTCTTTTTATACGGGCGCTTTCCGCCAGAAGCATTTCCACTACCAGATGTATTTCTGTGACCGGAATCATTTCCCCGCTCCGGCGCACGGCTCTTACTATAGGATGTTCCCTGATTCTTCCCACCGTGCCGTTTTGGACGCAGCAAACAGTGTTTATCATAACCTACCAGATCCATACGTCCCGCTTTCTTAAGCGCTTCCAGCACGATATCATAATTCTGCGGATTGCGATACTGGATCAAAGCACGCTGCATCGCCTTTTCGTGCGGATTCTTCGGAACATACACCGGTTTCATCGTCCTTGGATCCACACCTGTATAATACATACAGGTAGAAATCGTTGACGGTGTCGGATAAAAATCCTGTACCTGTTCCGGCATATACCCAAGGTCTCTCAGATATTCCGCAAGCTCAACAGCTTCTTTTAATGTCGATCCCGGATGGGAAGACATCAGATAGGGCACAAGGTACTGCTTCATACCAAGCTGTTCATTGATTTTTTTATATTTCTCAGTAAATTTCTGATAAACTTCATTCCGCGGCTTACCCATACAGGTAAGTACCGCATCTGAAACATGCTCCGGCGCTACCTTAAGCTGACCGCTCACATGATATTTACACAGCTCTTTAAAAAATGTATCATCCTTATCTGCAAGCACATAATCAAATCGGATTCCCGAACGGATAAAGACTTTTTTTACTTTTGGAATCTTCCGCAGTTTCCTGAGAAGCGATACATAATCTTTGTGATCCGCTTTAAGGTTCTTGCAAGGTGTCGGGAACAAACACTGCCTGTTCTTGCAGACTCCATATTTTAACTGTTTCTCACAGGATGGATGTCTGAAATCAGCCGTTGGTCCGCCCACATCATGGATATAACCTTTAAAATCCTTATCCTGTGTGATATGTTCTGCTTCTTCCAGCAGGGATTCATGACTTCTCGTCTGTATGATGCGTCCCTGATGGAACGTAAGCGCACAGAAATTGCAGCCGCCAAAACATCCTCTGTTGCTGATCAGGCTGAATTTGACTTCCGAAATAGCCGGGACGCCACCATCTTTCTCGTAAGACGGATGATAAGTCCGCATGTAAGGATAGCTATATGTCTCGTCCATCTCCTGTTGGGAAAGAGGCTTTGAAGGCGGATTCTGTACGATATACATATGTTCGCCGTACGGCTCTACCAGTCTCTTTCCGGTAAATGGATCTGTATTACAATACTGCGTATAAAAACTTCTGGCATAGTTGAGCTTGTCCGCTTTTAAATCCTCAAAAGCCGGCAGCATAACTGCATCATACACACTGTCCAGACTCTTTACTCTGCAGACTGTTCCATCAATAAAAGTAATATCTTTCACATCGATCCCACTGTCCAGAGCCTCAGCGATCTCGATGATCGAACGCTCTCCCATTCCATAAGAAATAAGATCTGCGCCGGAATCTAAGAGTACGGATCGTTTTAATTTATCTGACCAGTAATCATAATGCGCCATACGCCTGAGACTCGCTTCAATTCCCCCCAGAATGATCGGCGTCTTCTTATAGACCTGCCGGATCAGATTACTGTAAACGATTGTCGCATAATCCGGTCTTCTTCCCATTACGCCGCCCGGAGTAAAGGAATCTTTGCTTCTTCGTTTTTTTGATACAGAATAATGATTGACCATCGAATCCATATTGCCCGCAGACACAAGGAAACCAAGCCTTGGTTCTCCATATATCATTATACTGTTTTTATCTTTCCAGTCCGGCTGTGCAATGATCCCGACTTTGTAACCAAAAGCTTCCAGTTCTCTCGTAATAATTGCATGTCCGAAAGACGGATGATCTACGTAAGCATCACCGGAAATATATACAAAATCCACCTGCTCCCATCCACGGTCGATCATGTCTTGTCTGCAGATTGGCAAAAATTGCTGTTTCATTAATCGTTATACCTCTTATCTATCTCTTCTGAGATTCATGTTTTCTCATATTAATTACTAGTTATCTTACTAAATTATAGGATACTCTTCAATTCGCTGTCTGTAAGTTTCCGGTATTCTCCCGGAGCAAGCTCTTCATCCAGTACAAGTGCACCCATACGTTCCCGTTTCAGATAGACAACTTCCTTACCAACAGCCAGAAACATACGTTTTACCTGATGAAATTTCCCCTCCCGGATTGTCAGCCGGATACGTGAAACCGTGCCTTTTTCCAGAATCTTCAGTTCCGCAGGCATTGTCCACTCTGGTTCTTCCTGAGTACCAATATTGATTCTCTCTTTGAATACACGGACATCCTCCTCCGTCACGCCACCGCTGATCTTCGCATAATAGCACTTATCGACATGTTTTTTGGGCGATAACAGTCTATGTGCCAGTGCTCCATCATTTGTTATAAGAAGAAGCCCCTCTGTATCTTTATCCAGACGACCGACCGGAAATAAATCTTTACGTTTTTTCTCTTTTATGAGATCCAGAACTGTTTTATCTCTTTTGTCTTCTGTTGCAGATATCACACCAGCCGGCTTATTCAGCATATAATATTCAAATGTTTCATAAGCAACCGGTGCACCGTCAAACGTAATTTTATCTTCGTCTTCCCGGATCTTATATTCCGGCTTCTTTATAATATCTTCATTTATCTTCACGCGTCCCTGACGGATATATTTCTTTACTTCCTGGCGTGTACCGATACTCATATCTGCCAGATATTTATCCAGTCTGATCATTAGCAAAGCCTCCATCCCGGAAGATATTTATTTTTCAGCGTCTGTCCTGATAATTTACCAAATCCAAGCGGATAGCCGTCTACGCAAACCAGATACCAGCCTTTTTCCTTTGATCCAGTCATATCTTCTACATCCAGTGTCTCCCCTTTCAGATAACGTTTCACGCGCTCATCTGATACCGGGAAATCTAATACTTTTTTGTACTCGTCCTTTTTCAGGCACATGGCAAGCGCCTGACTTGGTTCAAACCGTTTTTTCTTAAGTTCGCCAAGCAACAGCCCTGTTCGCAGGAAACGAATGCCACATACATCCGGCAGATCTTCCGGCATGTAGTAAACCCGTTCTCCATGGACATCCAGCCTTGCTGCATCCAGTTCCCACGTAGTATCCTCAAGGAACACTTCCAGATCTTCCGGTAATTTCTTTTTGCTTTTCTTGCCAGGAAGCAGTTTCTTATCGGTTGCAGGGAGTGGCTTTCCTTTTCTCAGAAGTGCAAGGTAGTGTCCTTCCCCTTTCATCTTATGAGGAAAGATACGGACTGTTTTTGCAAATTCTTCAGACTTTGAAGCTGTAAGCTCCGGCATTCCTTTTTCAAATCCTTCGTAGCCTTTTATACCTAATATCTCAAATTCCGGATATTTTTTCAATAAATATTCAATTGTCCCTTCATTCTCCCTGCCATCAAAGGTACAGGTAGAATAGAGCAGCATGCCACCAGGTTTTAACATTCTCGCTGCCTGCGTAATAATACTTTTCTGGATATTAGCAAAAAATTCAGGGCCATGTTCTTCCCATGCCTTCACCATCTTTTTGTCCTTCCGGAACATACCTTCGCCGGAGCACGGTGCATCGATCAGAATTTTATCAAAATATTCCGCAAAATAATCTTCCAGCTTTCCAGGCTCTTCGCTCAGCACCAGAACATTGCCAATACCAAATACTTCTATATTTTTTAGCAATCCTTTTGCTCTGGAATTGCTGATATCATTGGCTATCAGAACCCCCTCTCCTTTTAGCTTTGCACCTAATTCTGTCGCCTTGCCACCCGGAGCTGCACAAACGTCCAGCACCTTATCGCCCGGTTCTACCGGCAGACGATTGGCAGGTGTCATGGCACTTGGTTCCTGAAGGTAATACAATCCAGCAAAATAATATGGGTGTCTGGATGGTGTTACCTTGTCTCCATCGTAATAAAACCCATTTTCAATCCACGGAATCGGCGTGATCTCAAATGGACAGATCTTCTTAAAATCTTCTACAGATATTTTATTTGTATTTACACGCAAGCCGTAATATCTCGGCTCATCATAGCAGGACAAATACTCCGGAAATTCATCTCCTAAAAGTGCCTGCATCTTTTCTTCAAATTTATCGGGCAGTTTCATGTCTTACCTTCCTTATGTTCTTTGCAAAATATACGCATAACATATCGCTGATTCATCATCCGTTTCGCAAATGCCTATACGCTTTTTTAGTATAACATATAACAATACTGATTGCAAAATCGGCACCGTCAAAAATGATATTTAAGCTTTTGTCGTTTGCATTTTTGTAAAATGTAATATGGATTTACACTGATTTCCATTCCTTTATCGTATTTATAAATTCCGACATGCAGATGTACTGGGAATTTTCCTGTTTTCCCCTCTTCCCCATAACCGGAATCCCCCATAAACCCAATCACCTCTCCCGCTATAACTGTATCCCCTCTTTTCTTATTGCCAAAGCTATGCAAATGTGCGTAGTAGTAATAAGTACCACTGTCAGAAGTTACGCCGATTCTATATCCGCCTTTTTCTGTCCACCCAAGATTCGTAATCGTCCCATCCGTCATACTTACAACCGGACACGTTCCCGCTTTACTGTTCGCAACCATAAGGTCGCAGCCTTCGTGTCCTCTTTTCCCACCATAAGTGCGTTCCAACATCCAGGAGTTTTCAAAAGTGATTTTAAATTTTGCATTATCTACCGGTTCGGGCAGTGGAAAATACACCACTTCTTTTTTTACCTGTTTCGTCCACCTGTGGTATTTTTGCAGGACATCTGTATTTTTGCTACTGGATTTTTCAAGTTTTTCCGACGCGAATCCCGCGCGTATTTCTTCAACAAGCATATTCTTTTCTATGCTTTTATTCGCGCTATTATCATAGGTGGTTTTAATTAGAACCACTATCAGCATTATCAAAATATACATTCCCACTTTTCGGCAGTTATTTCTTTTTGTTTTGAATCTTCGTTTCATTTCGCATTTATTATTAGTTCTTTTTAATACCACTATATGTATTTTAAGCATATCATTATGCCCTGGCGTATCATACAACATAATTCTTTATATAATCTTCTGTTATAGCGACTCTGCTTTCGATTAATGATTGAAAAAGCAAAACACAGGCACTACAGATCGTTATGATCCACAGTGCCCGTGTTTTATTTTTCTTATTCAATTATTAAACTTATTAAACTGCTAATTAAACATCCTTCAGCGTTCTGTATTATTACTCTTCAGATACTGCGTATTATTTTAATTTCGCAAGAATTGCTTTCAGATAATCCCATGTTCTCTCTGTAGAAGCAATATCCAGTTTTTCATTGAAAGAGTGTACATCCAGCATATCCGGTCCCATAGATACGCAATCCAATCCCGGACACTTATCCATGAAGAAACCACATTCCAGCCCACTGTGCGTAGCAAATACAACCGCTTTCTTTCCATACATATCTTCGTATATATCAGACATCAATTTCTGTAATTTAGATTCCGGATTGTACTGCCATGCCGGATACTCTCCGTTGATAACAGCTTCCGCTCCGACTGCTTTACAGCACCGTTCGATTTCTGCACGCATCTCCTGCTTCTTGGATTCGAAAGAGCTTCGCATCTGGTATCTTACTTTTACATGATCTTCATCCGTGCTGACAACACCCATATTCAGGGAAGTCTCTACAAGACCTTTCAGGGAACGGCTGAATTCAACCAATCCGTTTGGCGAAATTATAATATATGTAATAATATGATCTGTTGCTTCATCATCAAAAGCATCCATCGTTGTCTGACCTTTGACTTCTACATCCAGTTCCAATGTTGGTTCTTCACCGACAAATTCAGCTGTCCAGATTTCTCTCATCTGATCTGTACATTTTTTTACTTTCTCAATATCACTCTCAGCTACAAGTAAAA
The DNA here is from genome assembly GCF_014287705.1 of Dorea hominis. Classification (NCBI taxonomy): domain Bacteria; kingdom Bacillati; phylum Bacillota; class Clostridia; order Lachnospirales; family Lachnospiraceae; genus Dorea; species Dorea hominis. The sequence continues at coordinate 19,143 of NZ_JACOOY010000001.1, forward strand.
CTGCCTCACAATTCCGAGCAATAACATTATCCTTGGATCCTCCATTGATGGATACCATATGGAATTTAACTTCTTTGGAAACGGCATCCAGAAGACGTCCCATCATCTTATTTGCATTACCGCGCTGTTTGTCAATCTCCATACCGGAGTGTCCCCCAAGCAGTCCGTGAACTTTCACCAACACCTCTGTTCCATCCATCTTTTCTCTGTGGAATGGAATTCTTGCTTCAATGTTAATTCCACCTGCACATCCAGTTGTCAGAATGCCTTCAATCTCAGAATCCACATTGATCAGTGTCTTGCCTTTTAAGTTACTGAAATCTAAAGCAATCGCACCATACATGCCTGTTTCTTCATCAATTGTAAAAACTGCTTCGATCGGTGGATGTGGAATATCGTCACTGTCTAATAATGCCATTGCCATCGCAACCGCAATACCATCATCAGCACCAAGCGTTGTATCTTTGGCTTTTACAAAACCATCTTCTACATAAAGCTCCAGTCCATCTTTTTTGAAATCATGTGTACTTCCCGGTCTCTTCTCGCAGACCATATCCAGATGTCCCTGAATGATCACCGGATCGCTGTTCTCATATCCTGCTGTTCCCGGTTTCTTGATAATTACATTGTTCGTGTCGTCCTGAATGTACTCAAGATTTCTTTCTTTTGCAAACTCAACGCAAAAGTCACTGATCTTCTTCGTATCAAATGTTCCCCTCGGAACTTTGCTGATTTCCTCAAAAAAGTGAAATACTTTCTTAGGTTCTAAATTTTCTAATACTGCCATTTTTCTTACCTCTCTTTTCGACAAATTCTATCTATATTATGGTATACAAATCATAAAAAATCAACTTAATTCATAAAATAAATTAAGAATCTTCTTACGAAAGTCTGAATTATGGATTGTTATTTTTTTATCGTAGTTACAATTATCATTTTTTTCCTGATGCTGTTTTTTCCGCAGACTGCGATCTGTGGGGCAAGCCTTGGTCTGATGCTCTGGTTTCAGACAGTCCTTCCTGTATTGCTGCCATTTTTAATACTGACAGCCCTGCTTTTAAAAAGCAACGGATTCTTCTTGATCTCCAGACTTGTCCGTCCCATACTCCGTCCTCTGTTCGGTATCTCCGACTATGGTTCTTTCGCACTGCTTGTCGGTTTCTTATGCGGCTATCCGATGGGAAGTAAAGTCACGGCTGATTTAAAAAGAGAAGGTAAAATCACAGTAAACGAAGCCTCTTATCTGCTTTCTTTCTGCAACCAGACAAGTCCAATGTTTCTGATCAGTTACATTTTCTACATTCATTTAAAGCGTCCGGATCTTCTGTTCCCCGGTATGCTCCTGATCGAGGGCGTTCCTATCCTTATGAGTATTCCGTTCCGCAAAATATACTGCCCCGCTGTCACATCCAGCGCTTCTTCTCCTTCACCTCATTTTACCTGGAATATGCTGGATGACTGCATCATGCAGTCTTTTGAGACAATCACAAAAATTGGCGGTTATATTATTATCTTTTCCGTTTTTCTGCAGTTTGGTAAAGAATTGCCATTTACACATCCGTTGTTGACCTTCCTATTTCTTCCTTCCCTTGAAATTACAAATGGTATTGCTTTAATCTGTAATTCGGGAGTTCCGACAGACCTGGCTTTTGTACTTGCAACCGGACTGGCTTCGTTTGGAGGCTGGTGTTCCGTGGCACAGACGTACAGCATGATCCGTGGAAGCGGTCTTTCTATTGGCGATTACATAGCAAAAAAGCTGATCATCACAGGGATAACCAGCTTGCTTGCTTACATATATATCTTTTGTTTTTAAAACAGGATCTATATTATATTCTGTTTTATACAGAAATTATTCCTTGTATTCAACATTCTCTGCCTCTTCATAGACCGGTTCTTCTACTTCCGGAATCTCTTCCGCCTCTTCGTAGACCGGTTCTTCTTGAACCATATTCTGATCCGGAACTTCTAATTCTTGACGATTGTTATGTACGCGGTCATAACACTCCTGCAGAGAATTGACAAGCCCATCATATTTTGTAGTGTAGCTGTCCAGTGTATGTCCAATAATGCTCTCTGCATTGGCAAGCAGATCATCAGTATAACGGATCGCTCCGATACGGATATCATTCGCATCTCTTGTCGCATTATCCAGAATCTCCTGTGCCTGGTCAGTTGCTGCGGTTACGATTTCATTTGCCTGGGCATATGCCTGCTGCATGATCTCGTGCTCACTGACAAGTTCATTCGTCTGAATGTGCGCTTCCTCGATCATATTGTCTGCTTTGTTCTGTGCATCAGCAAGGATTGCATCTTTATTTGCAATAATCTTCTGATAACGCTTGATCTCTTCCGGCGTACGCATACGCAGTTCACGAAGAAGCTCGTCCATCTGGTCTTTATTTACAATAATCTTCGTTGTAGATAACGGCTGAAATTTACAACTGTCGATATACTCCTCAATTTCTTCAATAATCTGCTCAATACGGCTGCTCATTATTCACACTCTCCTTTTTTCGTGATCTTCGATTTTATTTTCTCCTCAACATGTTCTGGAACAAATTGAGATATATCCCCTCCAAAAGCTGCCACTTCCTTTACTATCGTGGAACTGAGATAAGAATATTCCAGACTTGTTGTTAAAAACACTGTCTCAATATCCTCTGCCAGCTTGTGATTCGTCTGTGCCATCTGCAATTCATATTCAAAATCTGTCACAGCACGCAAGCCACGCACGACCATCTTCGCTGACATCTCTTTCGCAAAATCGATCAGAAGTCCTTCAAATGGTACAATCTTCACTCCCGGCAGTTCTTTTGTAACTTCTTTTAACATTTTAACACGTTCTTCTACGGAAAACAACGGGGTTTTTGCCTTATTATTCAGCACTCCGACAATGAGTTCGTCAACAAGTCCGCTTGCTCTTCTGATCACATCCAGATGTCCGTTCGTCACCGGATCAAAACTTCCCGGATAAATTGCTCTTAACATACCGTTCCTCCTGTTTTCTCCAAAAATACATGTTTATTTGTCTTATATAATTTCTCCTTGATAATCGAATAACCGAGTGCTTCTACATCGTCAAACGTTGTCTCTTTGGACGCTTCTACGATCAGCAGTGTATCTTCATCCACCAGATTTGAATCATTCAGACTCGCAAGTACTTGTTTCTCCAGATTATGGTTATACGGCGGATCCATGAAAATAATGCCAAACGCACTGGTTCCGCGAAGTCTTGCCAGTGCACTTAATACATCTGTTGCCACTACCTGTGCATTGGAATCCAGTTTTGTATATTTTAAATTCTCTTTGATACATGAAACTGCTTTCGGATTTTTCTCAACAAACACGGCTTCCTTCGCGCCACGGCTTAAAGCCTCGATTCCGATACCGCCGCTTCCGGCAAACAGATCCAGAAACCGGCAGTCATAAAGGCTCGGTGTAATCATATTAAATAATGTCTCTTTGATCCGGTCGGTTGTCGGACGTGTGTCCATTCCTTCAATCGTTTTCAGTTGTAATCTTTTGGCAGATCCTGCTATTACTCTCATAACATCCTCACTTGCTTCGCTTATTATATAGTTCTTCTATTAATATTTCTTCTTTCAGCAAAATATCTTTTTCCCGTTCATTATACGTATTTACTATATAAAAGTCAAATCGGCACACAGCATTTTCTGCCATGCGCCGATTTTTCTTTTCCTTATTTACCGGACATCTGTTTTTCCTGTTCTTCGATCATTTTCTTAACCATATAACCACCAACAGATCCGTTCTGTTTTGATGTCAGGTCTCCGTTGTACCCGTCTGATAATGGTACACCAAGTTCACTTGCTACCTCGTATTTGAATTTGTCTAATGCTCCTTTTGCCTCCGGTACGGCGGCTCTGTTTGATGAACGATTTGCCATTTTATACTCCTCCTTTTAATCTCTGTGTTGTTCTGTAACCTTTTGTAATATTTGTTTTGGTTACAATCCTAGTATATGGAGGAATTAAATTATTACACTAGAAGTTCTTTCATAATCTGGAATTTTTTTCAACCATTCCGGATATTCTTCTAAAATCCAGTCTGCCGCTTCATTTGCCATTTGCAAGATTGCCGCATCCTGATAAATATCTCCGATTTTAAAATCCATAAGACCGCTTTGACGGATGCCAAACAGATCACCCGGACCACGAAGCTTCAGATCTTCACTTGCAATTTTGAAACCATCGTTGGAATGATTCAGAATATCCAGTCTTTTTTTCGTCTCTTTTGCATCAGAACCGGTCATAAAAATGCAATAAGACTGATATGCACCTCTTCCGACACGTCCCCGGAGCTGATGGAGCTGGGCAAGCCCAAAACGTTCCGCGTTTTCAATCAGCATGACTGTCGCATTCGGCACATCGATTCCGACTTCAATTACCGTAGTGGATACAAGGATCTGAATCTGATTTTCTGCAAATTGCTGCATGATCTCATCTTTGTATACCTGTTTCATCTTTCCATGCAGGCAGCCCACCTGCACATCTGCGCCCATCTCATCCTGAAGCATCCTGCTGTAGTCCGTGACATTTTCTGCTTCCATGTTCTCACTCTCTTCGACCATCGGACAAATAACATAACACTGTCTTCCTTCTGCGATCTGTTTTTTCATAAACTGATAGGCAGTCTGCCTGTATCCGGTATCTACGACGCAGTTTTTGATCGGGATACGATTTGCCGGAAGCTCATCAATCACCGATATGTCCAGTTCACCGTATAAAATGATTGCAAGCGTGCGCGGAATCGGTGTCGCACTCATAACAAGCACATGCGGTGTACCGCCTTTCTGCGCGAAACTCTCTCTCTGCTTCACGCCAAAACGATGCTGTTCATCGGTCACAACAAGCGCCAGATTATCATAATTTACCGCATCCTGTATAAGCGCATGGGTTCCGATGATAATCTTCGCAAATCCGCACTCTATCCGGTCATAGGCACGCCGTTTTTCCTTTGCGGTCATGGAACCTGTCAGGAGCACTGCTTTCACTGGAATATCATAGGTTTCCAGCATATTACATATTGACGCGTAATGCTGTCTTGCAAGAACTTCTGTCGGAGCCATCATTGCGCCCTGGCATCCTGAAAGCGCTGTATTAAAAAGCGCCAGAACTGCAACGATCGTTTTTCCGGAACCGACATCCCCCTGCACCAGACGTGACATGGTCATCTCTCCCGCCATATCTGCTGCAATCTCTTTCCAGACTTTCTTCTGTGCATTTGTCAGTTTATATGGAAGCTTCGCTATAAATGCATCTATATCCGGGTGTACCGGGATCACATATTCATTTTCCAGTTTTTCATTCTTATCTTTTAATTTTCGGATTGCAAGAATAAACTGAAGAAATTCTTCAAATACAAGACGCTTTCTTGCATGCATGAAAACAGCTTTGTCCTCTGGAAAATGAATTCCCCGGACCGCATAATTGTACTCTGCAAGTTCATAACGCATACGCAGTTCCTTCGGCAGACGTTCTCTGGTCAGATCCATCCCGTCAAGCGCCTGATGCATTGCTTTCATAATGGCATGATTGGAAAGTCCGGCTGTCAGACCATAGATTGGCTGCAGCGTATTTTTTTTCCCGTCATACTGTTCCGGCGGATAAAAGACCTCCGGATGTTCCATGACAAGTTCGTTTCGTTTTCGCACAATCTTACCGCGGAGCGTAACTGCACCGCCTTTTTGAAATGTATTACGAAGATACGGCATCCGGAACCAGATAACCTTAAGCGTTCCGGTCAGATCTTTCACATGCATCGTCGTCACCTGCAGACTGCGGTTCCCGGATACCTGCACGCGGCCAAAAATCATGCCGTTTACTGTCACTACCTGCCCTTCTCTTACATCGCTTATCGACACCGGCTCTTCATATATATCATAGCCTCTCGGATAATAACGGATCATATCTCCTACCGTAGAAATACCAATCTTCGCAAACAGTTTTTCTGTTTTCTCTCCGATTCCTTTTAATTCTTTAATACTTGTTTCTTTGATCATAACTGCTCCTGCGTAGTAACATCAATAACAAAAAGGGGACCGCTTAAAGTCCCCTTTTATCCTGCTTTTTTTCTATTCAACTGCCAATACGTAATAATAGATCGGCTGTCCACCAAACTGCGCATCAACGTCTACATCCGGATATTTCTCCGTCACTTTCTCTGTAAATGCATCTGCATCTTCTTCTGATACATCAGCTCCATAATACAGGCTGATCAGTGCTGAATCATCATCTACAAGCTGCTCCAGCATATCCAGCGCTGTTGCCTCCACTTCCGTTCCAACAGAAAGGATTCCGCTGTCACCGATTCCCATGATATCTCCTTCATGGATCTCTTTCTCATCAATCTTCGTATCACGGACTGCATATGTGATCTGTCCGGTCTTAACATTCTTAATCTCTTCCAGCATCGTCTCTTCGTTGCTCTTCGCATCTGCGTCCGGCACAAAATTGATCAGTGCTGTGATTCCCTGTGGTACTGTCTTTGTCGGAATTACAATGATCTCTTTATCTTCCACAAGCGCTTTTGCCTGATTTGCAGCAAGGACAATATTCTTATTGTTCGGAAGGATAAATACACTGTCTGCATTCACTGCATCAATTGCCTTGAGCATATCTTCCGTACTCGGATTCATTGTCTGACCGCCTTCGATAATATAATCAGCTCCAAGTTCTTTGAAAATGGAATTCAGTCCTTCACCAATTGATACCGTAATAAATCCCATTGGTTTTCTAGGCTCTTTGGCCTTCTCTTCTTCCTGTGCTGCCGCAAGTTTCTCGGCATCACGGATCAGTTTTTCCTGATGCTCCTCGCGCATATTGTCAATTTTCATGCGGGAGAGCTGTCCGTATGTCAACGCTCTCTGAATCGCAAGTCCCGGATCATTTGTATGCACATGGATCTTCACAACATCGTCATCTGCAACACATACGATAGAATCGCCGATGGATGACAGATATGCTTTAAAATCATGTTCATCTGCTTCTGTAAATTCTTTCTCTGTAAGGATAATGAACTCTGTACAATATCCGAACTTGATATCTGCCGTATCTTCTGCATTCACTTTCGTTACAGTCACACCGCCGGCAGGCTGGATCGCACTGTAATCTACTTCTTTTCCAAGGAATGCATCATATGCTCCTGAAATCACTTCCAGAAGTCCCTGTCCGCCGGAATCTACAACGCCGGCTTCTTTAAGAACCGGAAGCATCTCCGGAGTCTTTGCAAGCACTTCTTTTGCATGTTCGATCACTGCCGGGATGAACTCTTCGAGATCATCTGTCTCCTGTGCCAGCTCAGAAGCCTTCTCAGCAATACCGCTGGCAACTGTAAGAATTGTTCCTTCCTTCGGCTTCATAACTGCTTTATAAGCTGTATCACGCGCTCTTGTGCATGCTGCCGCAAGTGCGATCACGTCAATCTCTTTCTCTTCGCGGATTGACTTGGTAAATCCTCTTAAAAGCTGTGACAGGATAACACCGGAGTTACCTCTTGCGCCACGCAGGGAACCGGATGAGATTGCTTTTGCAAGCTCTTTCATACCCGGATTCTCAAGTGCTGTTACTTCCTTTGCTGCAGACATAATTGTCAGTGACATGTTCGTTCCTGTGTCTCCATCCGGAACCGGAAAAACATTCAGCTCATTGATAAATTCTTTCTTTGCCTCTATATTCTGTGCACCTGCAAGAAACATCTTTGCAAGCATGTCCACATTAATTGTCTTTGTAGCCACTTCTTATGTTCCTCCTTAACTAATCGATGACTCTTACACCTTCGATATAGATATTGATCTTATCAACCGGCATACCTGAAAATTCTTCTACTTTATACTGTACATTGCTGATCAGGTTCTCTGTTACTGCAGAGATACTGACACCATATGCGACGATCGCATGAAAATCAAGACTGATGTGATTGTCATCAGAAATGTGAACCTGAATACCACGTGTCAGGCTCTCTCTTTTAAGCAAATGTACAAAACCATCCTTCATATTAACAGCAGCCATACCAACGATACCAAAGCATTCTACTGCAACGGTTCCGGCATATTTTGCAATAACCTCAGGATCAATTGTAATAATTCCAAGATCTGTACTAACGCATCCCTTCATACTGCAACCTCCACTTCTTCTATTTATCATTTTAAGTATAGTCTAATCTTCTATATTATACCCTGTTTGCTCATTTATTACAAGTCACGCATAGCAGACAGCGCCTGTTCTGTCATAAAAATGTAATTTTTTGTCATATAAAAAACTCAGATTCCAAATCGAACCTGAGTTTTTAATTCCAATCACATTCTTGATTAAGCACGTTCAACTTTGCCTGATTTTAAGCAAGAAGTACAAACATACATTTTCTTTGTAGCTCCGCCTTCTGTCTTAACACGAACTGATTTTACGTTTGATTTCCACATCTTTGGTGATCTTCTATGTGAGTGACTTACATTGTTACCAAAGTGAGCACCCTTTTCACAAATAGCACATTTAGCCATGACTGCACCTCCTAACGCTCATAATAAGTCTGTTCTCCAGACTCGCAACATTGACATTGTAACAGACTTGTTATCTAATTGCAAGTATTTTTTATAAAAATGTAATCTTAAGATGAAAATATGTTTTCAAGGCGGCAAAAGTGTTCTCTCCTGTCTGCACCGCCTGCTAGCAGCAGAACAGATTATACCCTGCCAGTATACATAAAATAATACAGATCACTTCTATAAAAGCATTCGGTAAGATCATAGACAGAATAAGCCCGACAGCAACCCAGAACAAAGCAAATCCGATTACTTTCTTCATAATTCTCACTGCCTTTATCAATTCTTTTCATATTATTTTATGCAAATTTGCCGGAAAACATTACAAAGTTCTCTGCCTGGTTATTCCTCGTCAAGAATATCCATAACATCTTTCTCCGTCATCTTGTCATCTTTATCGCCGGTAAACTTGTCGATGGCATCCGGAATCATATCCAGGATCTTCGTCATCGTATCCTGATTCTTGATATTTACAAGTTTTGTTTTACCATTCTGGATCACAAGCACCGCACACGGAGACATCTTACCGCCGACACCTCCTGCCCCTTTTTCCTTCTTATCGCCGCTGAATGCGCCGGCTCCGATACCAAAAGAGACATCTACAAGTGGAAGAATGATCGTATCTCCGATGTGAATTGCATCTCCGACAACTGTCTTTGATGAAACAACACTATCCATTCCCCGGAACAATGCTTCTACTGTTCCTTTAAAATTATTGTCTGCCATATTATTTCCTCCTGACTTTATCTTTCATAATTTTTTATATCCCGATAGGTCGTTCTGATATTCCGGTTCCAGAACAATACCCATGCAAGTCTCGCAAGATGATTTAACCGTAAGTTTCCTTTGCAGAGAAGGCTTCCTCCAAATACTGCCTGTTCAAAATCCGGATGCACTTCAAATGCCGAGCCGAAGAGCGGATAAAATACACTTAATACAGCCAGCACTTCACCGGTATAAGCCGGATCTTCAAATCCAAATCTTATCTTTCCTTCCAGCTTCTTTGGTTTCCACGCTTTCAGAAAACGGAAAAGCTCTTTTTTAACTTTTTCAAATGCAGCTTTATGCGTCTCGTCCCGAAGAAAGGACATCAATTGCTCTTTCTTATCCACAACTGTCTGTTTCTGCTCACGCATCTTATCGCGCGTTCTCTTTATCTTCTTTACAATCCTCTGAATATAAGATTCTTTTTTATCCGGATTCTTCCGTTTAGATTTTTTCTTTTCAGTTTTTTCAGGATCTTCTGAAATTTGTCCAGATTTTTCTTTATCTTCTTCACACTGTACCGTCTGCGGAAGTTTCTTAACATCTTGTGCTTTTTCAGCCACCTGTAATTCTTCTTCCACTTCTGGCTCTTCATACGCTTCAACAGACCTCTTTTTTTCTGGCTCTTCATGCGTTTCATCAGTTTCTTCCACTGCTGTATCCGGTTCTTCGTTAACAGACCGTTCTTTTTCGTCATCTTTCTCATCGGCTTTCTCCTCCTTTATTTCTGCGCTTCGCTTCTTTGCAGATCTTCGTTTCCAGAACACAATCCGTAATTTCCATATCAGATGGCTATCCTTATACAGCAGATCGATTCTGAACAAATGTAAAAGCCACGTTATGCACACCTTTCCTTTCAAGCTGTCTGTAGTCCCTCTGCATACGCCCTGTGCTTTGTAACGAACAGGAACAAACAGCAGGATTAGAATCAGCAATAGCAGTATTCCCAGTATCACTGCGATTATGATTCCTATTATTTTCAAGATCAACAACAATATATGTAGCATCTTAACCTTCCCGTTCTTTTTCTAAAATATAGGAACGGATATCCGCACCTTTGGTTTCATTATACACTTCCTGTGTGATTCCTTCCACTATTTCCAGCGCATCCTCAAAATCTTTTGTAAGGCCCACGACAAGCGGCAGCTCCTCCGGATAATTTTTCTGCCTGCGGATACATGCCGGGAAAATATCCAGCTGGTTCTGATCTGTCGATGCAAGTGTGATCAGATAAACTCCGGGTAATAATTTCCCGTTTTTCAGTTTTTTAATCAGATTTTCTTTTTTCTTCTGCAGGCCTTCCGGCACATATAAATATTTATAAATATGCATATGCCGCCCTCTTTCTTTAATAATAGGCATCAAAAACTTTCCTTGCCACATTGACTGCTTTCGCATTACCGTCTGCTGCTTCGATTACAACGCTGACAACAAGATCCGGATCATCCACGTTCGACATACCGATAAACCAGGAGTGGTCTTTGTTCTTATCCGAACTGTACTCTGCTGTTCCGGTCTTTCCTGCTGTTGTATAACTTGTTCCGCTCATTGCTGATGCTGCTGTTCCGTATTTTGTTACACTGGACATATAATCCTTTAACATGGAAGCTTCTTTCGCTGTCATCAGTTCTGCATATTTTTCCGGTTTCGTCGAGCTTATCACAGCGCCTTTGTAATTTGTCACAGAATCCACAAGGTACGGCTTCATCAATGTTCCGCCATTTGCAATTGCCGAAGTAATGAGTGCCATATGATATGGACTTACCTGTGTCTTTCCCTGTCCGATCGCTGTCATCATACGTTCCGCGATTCCTGCCTGGTCACTTAATGCAAAATGACTTTCTTTATAAGAAATATTCCCCGGAAGTTTTGAATCAAACAGCAGCTTCTTTGTAGTCTTCTTAAAATCCGGGATCTTCAGTCCCTGTCCGATATTACTGAAAGAGGTATTGCAGGAATAAGCAAGGCTGTCTCTGAAACTTACCTGTCCGTGCACTTTTCCGCCAAAGCAGTGGATCGTATTCGATCCAGCTTCGATCTGTCCCTGGCACACATAAGAATAATCATCCGGATTGCCATGTTCTCTTAAATACTCCAGTGCTGTTACCACTTTAAATGTAGATCCCGGCGGATACTGTCCCTGTGTTGCACGGTTTAACAGCCTTGCCGATGAATCCGTATTGAGTGTCTGCCATTTGTCTTCCACTGTCTCCGGATTGAAGTCCGGCTTTGATACCATGGCAAGAACTTTTCCTGTCTTCGGATCCATGGCAACAACCGCACCCTTTCGGTCTCCCAGCGCATCATACGCTGCTCTCTGTAATTTCACATCCAGTGTTGTGACAACATTGTCTCCCGGATTCTTCTTATCCTGAAATTCATTCGTTAGCTTCTCCAAAAAAAATGCATTTGACGACAGAAGTTCGGAATTCATTCTGGATTCCAGACCGTATTTCCCTTTTGCCGTATACCCGACTACATGGGCAAATTCTCTTCCATACGGATATTCCCTCGTCTCGCTTCCATCTGCGGAAGTTGTCGTCTGAGCAAGTACTTTCCCTCTTTTGTCCAGAATCTTACCTCTTGTAACACGTTTGGCAAGCGTATCTGATCTCCGGTTGTACGGACTGCTTATGAAATCTTTACTTTTTACAACATTAAAATAGGATATATATCCCATCATGACTAAGAAAAGTGTGACAAAAACATATGTTACTCTAGCGAACTCTTTGTTGCGGGCGCGTTTGCGCTTTGCGCGGCGCTTTTCTTCCCTGCGGGCGCGCCTGCGGTCTCTGGCGGTCATATGCCGGCGTTCTTCTCTGCGGCGCATGTTCCTGTCTGCTTCTCTTTGCTCGTAACCGTTCCTTCTTCTTTCTTTCAATGTCCTCTTCCTCGTCTTCTCTTAAAATATAAAGTCCCTGAATAATCGCAAACATGATCACTGTACTGAACAGTGAACTACCACCATAGCTGACCAGAGGAATGGTCACACCGGTGGATGGAATAAACTTGGTCACACCTCCGATGGCAAGAAACACCTGGAAAATATAACAGGTTCCAAGCCCCAGCGCTACCAGCTTGTAAAATCCGTTGTGAAGCTGCATTGCAATATTTAAAAACATAATATAACAGCTCACACAGATCAGTATCATACAAAGTCCGTAGATCAGTCCCATCTCTTCACCGATCGCTGCAAAAATGAAATCGGATACTGCAACCGGGATCGTATTCGGCACTCCCTCAAATAAACCAAGTCCGAACCAACTTCCGGTGCCGATTGCAAATAAAGACTGTGCTACCTGCTGTCCGCCGTTCGCGTATACAGCAAGCGGATCTTTCCATACGATGACACGCACACGCACATGGTTGAACAGATAATATGCCGCCACGGACGCCAGACTCCCGGCACCCAGTCCGGCAAATATATACAGAGGCTGTCTCGTTGCCACATAGAGCATAACGAGATATACAACAAATATGATGAGTGCCGCACCAAGGTCTTTGGATACAACCAGGATCAGCACATGGAATGCCGCCAGCGCTGTCGTGATCACAATATTCTTAAATTCCAGTGACAGCTTAAAACTGGAGGCAACAAAGAATACAAAAACAATCTTCACAAGCTCTGACGGCTGGATATTTGCAACCTTTGTTGAAAAGCTAAGCTTTGCACCTCCGGTAACTCCACCCCAGATAACAACTGCCGCCAGCGAAAAGATACCGATTACTGCGTAAAATTTTCTCCATTCTGCCAGAAACTTGAATTTCCGGATGATCACCGGTACAACCAGACTGCATGCAATACCTGCCGCCGCGATCATAAACTGCTTGATCGCGTAAGAATAATTCAGCCTCGTCAGCATGATAAATCCAATGCATAACAGCATACACATATTATTGACGACCAGTCTGGACACCTTTGGATATAACAATGTGTACAAAATGATCGTAGCTCCAAACAATACTACCTGCATCAGATAAAACGCCAGCATTTTGATGTCATCCGTCTGTAAATACATCACTGCAAATGCGATCGCATGCATCAGAAACATTAATATATTCTGTCGGCGCAGAAGATAACGTTTTCTGTCCGGGTCCTGATAACCAAATATGCTGAAACATAAGAATGTGTACATAATGATCAGCAGAATCATCACATATTTGGATAGTTGTACGATTATATTTACCAAACTCTCACCTACTTCACTCCTCGTTTAAAATGTCCTTTTGTATAGGAGGCTTCCGGAAGCTGTGCATTTCTTCCCCGTAAAAATACATCTCCATATACATTTATAATATCCCGCGTTTCTTTTCCGGATTCCATCGTGAAATCCAGCCGCAGTGCCGATGGCTGTAAATTCCGGATCTCTTTATGCTGTTTCATAAGCATAAGCGGAACCGGGTTATAAATAATATTATAGCAGAAACTGCACTCATTCCTTACCGGAAATCTGTTCTGATAACGGTCCGTCAAATATAAAAGTGACGGCTTTCTCTCACAGCTCCTCGTATTCTTCTGTATACAGTTTGCCGTGATCATCACCGGCTGGTATCCGTAAATACTCAGCATACCGCCCAAAAGACCGCAGTCTTTTAATTCTCTGCCATTGAGTTCAACAGATGCCGTAAACCGGGAAATGCCTTCCTGCTTCAGAAAAGCTTTTCCACTGTGGTTAAATACATACATATTGTAATCTGTCAGAATCTCATCCGTGTAATTTTTCTCTTTCAACCATGCAAGGCTCTCGAAATTGCGGATCATCACGCCATCAAAACTCTTCTTAAGTTCTGCATAGTACTGTTCAAACAGCTTAACTGCACGTTTCCGGAAAATATATGGCATAGCAAGATATAGTTTCTGATCATCAGAGAGCTTCTCTCTGAGATTTTTCCATTCTTTCGCCTCACAAAGTGTACTTTCTGCCAGGATCACTGCAACATCTTCTCTGCCTGCTGCGGCTTCAAACTGTTCCGGTGTGCATACGCGCACTGTAAATCTCTCATCCGCCGGAACATTATTATATTCGTGGCAGATCTCATCCTGTCTCTCAAAAAATGTTTCAACACATTCCGACGACTCTGAAGTTCTGCGATATGGTTCTAATAATTTTTCTTCTAATAATCCCAGACTTTCCCGTCGCAGTTCATTGATTGCCTGCATTGGTAGAAAAATACTGCCTTCCGTATGGATTTCCAACTCATCAAATGTAAATGGCGTCTGACCTGTCTTGCGCATCTGCTTATCAATACGCTTCTCATCTAACGGCTGCTTCAGTGCTTTCTGCACTTCAGCGCCTTCACAAGAAACAGATACCTCCCGACAGCATAAGTCTATTTTAGCACGACTTCCTTCGGAAAGTGTGAAGACTCCCTTAATTTTTTCTTGCTTTTTTGAAAATTCCGGAAGCGTCTCTGCCTGTTCTTCTCCTTTTGGCCGTTTTAGTGATAACATCGATCTGCCATTTTCGCATTGATAATAACCCTTCATATAGCCTCTTCTTCTGTAGGCATTCTCCAGAGTTTTAAGATCTTCCGGCTTCACACGGAAACCATCGCGCCCTTTCTGCAAATAAAGATTCACGTATTTGCGGTACATCCGTACAACCGTATAGACATATTCCGGCTGCTTCATCCTGCCTTCAATCTTAAAAGAGTCAATTCCAGCTTCGATCAGATCCGGGATCATCTCTATTGTGCACAGATCCTTAAGGCTCATCAGATCCTGCGGTTTCTTTCCCTCTACGGAATATGGAAGACGGCACGGCTGTGCACACTGTCCCCGGTTACCACTTCTTCCGCCAATCATACTGCTCATCAGACACTGGCCAGAATAACAGTAACACATTGCACCGTGAACAAAGCATTCCATCTCCAGACCTGTTCGTTCTTTCATCCGACGCACTTCCTCAAGACTGATCTCTCTTGCCGGAACAATACGCGTTGCACCCTTTCTGCCGAAAAATTCTGCTCCGTACTCGCCTGTCACTGTCATCTGCGTGCTGACATGCACCGGCAGATCCGGAAAAACCTCACGGATAAACGAAAAAACACCCAAATCCTGAACAATTACGGCATCCAGCCCTTGACGGTAATATGGCAACAGATACTCATACAATTCTGCAAGTTCATAATCCTTCAGCAGCGTATTCACCGTCATATAAATCTTCCTCTGCTGTAAATGTACCTCATCAATGGCACGCAGATACTGCTCTTCATCCAGATTGCCTGCATATGCCCTTGCGCCAAAACGCATCCCGCCGGCATAAATCGCATCCGCTCCGGCGGCAAGTGCCGCAGTCAGACTTTCATAGGAACCTGCCGGTGCCAGTATCTCTATATGATTGTGCCTATTCTCCGCCTCTCTGTTCATCCAACTACTCCTTGTTCTATAATATCTGCCCTGCCAGATACTTCACATCTCATCTGAATATCTCTGGCAGCGAAGTTTCCTTTTAAACAAATAAATTGTGTCCTGGCATATTTCCGCACCGAGCGCGTTACTGAGCGCCTGCGACGCTCGTTTAGCAACGACCGGAGTGAAACGTAGACAGTTTACAACAATCTACCTCTTCGTGCGAGTGCGCATCCCGCCGGAGATTTTTCATGTAACAGAAAATGCAATTTCCTGTTACATGAAAAAGGCTGTCACTCGACAGCCCTTACTTATTTTTATTCTCTGTCTCCAACTGAACGATCTTAAGCTGAAGTTCTTTGTTCTCTTCTTTTAACTTATCCATCGCTTTCTCAGCATTCTCAAGCTTGATCTGCACGGATATCAAGTCATGTTTCAGTTCGTACATGTCCTTGTCTTTCTCCTCGATATCGTTTTCCAGTGAAGTCCCCTGCTTCTTTGCTTTGAAATAATCATCCGCAATATTAAGTGCCAGAAGGATACTTCTTGTCTCAGCGTTCTGCTTGCGATATCCGTCGCTTGCTCCGAGCTCGTCCAGTTTATGATTCAGATAAGTAGATACTTTCTGCAGATAGTCTTCGCTCTCAAATCCGCTCAGTGTAAATACCTTTCCTCCGATTAATACTTCTGTAAAATTCTTTGATGATGCCATAAATGCCTCCCGCATACATTCATAATCTTTTTACCATTATAAACTAATCTGTGCAAAAAACCAACCTTTTTTTCATCTGCTGATTTTTCTGCCGATTTTTCAGACTTCCATATTCATCTCAATGCCAAGATGTATATATGCTTTTTCTGTGACAATTCTTCCCTTCGGAGTACGCTGGATAAATCCATTTTTCAGCAGATACGGTTCGTATACATCCTCGATCGTTCCTGCATCTTCTCCGACAGAAGCTGCCAGTGTGTCCAGCCCTACCGGGCCTCCGGCAAATTTATTCACAATCGTAAGCAAAAGTTCCCTGTCTGTCTGATCAAGACCTTCTTTATCTACATCCAGAAGATCCAGTGCATAGTCTGCAACTTCCTTTGTGATATCTCCGTCATACTTTACCTGTGCAAAATCCCGCACACGCTTTAACAGACGGTTTGCCAGTCTCGGTGTTCCTCTGGAACGTCTCGCCAGCGCCAGAGCGCCCGCTTCATCGATTCCTACTTCCAGTACTCTCGCTGAACGCTTGATGATCGTCACCAGTTCCTCAGTTGTATAATATTCCATCCGGTGTACAACTCCGAAACGGTCCCGGAGCGGCGCTGTCAGCATACCTGCTCTCGTCGTTGCACCTACCAGTGTGAATTTTGGAAGATCCAACCGAATAGATCTTGCAGTTGCGCCCTTTCCGATCATGATATCAATCGCATAATCTTCCATCGCAGGATAAAGTACTTCTTCTACCTGCCGATTCAGCCGATGGATCTCATCTACAAAAAGAACATCCTTCTCCTGCAGATTATTTAAAATTGCTGCCATCTCACCCGGTTTTTCAATTGCCGGTCCGGATGTGATCTTAATATTCACGCCCATCTCATTGGCAATGATCCCGGCAAGTGTTGTCTTTCCAAGTCCCGGCGGACCATAAAACAGGACATGATCCAGTGCATCTCCTCGCTCTCTCGCCGCACGGATATATACATTCAACATCTCCTTCGCCTTTGCCTGTCCGATATAATCGTCCAGAAGCTGCGGGCGGAGATTGTTCTCGATCTTCGCATCTTCTTCCAGATTCTCTGTTGTTATGATTCTTCTGCTCATCTTTATCGATCCTTTACAGCATCTGTTTCAAAGCCTGTTTTAATACAGCTTCGACATCCATTGCTTCTGTTATTTCTATTTTCTTCACAGCTCTTAAAGCCTCTGTACTGCTGTAGCCAAGTGCTGTCAGCGCCTGAACAGCTTCGCTCTGGACTCCGGACGGATCTCCGTAAGAAATATCCCCGGCGTCTCCGGTCATCGTATGCTCTAACGCATCCTCAAGGCTTAGCTTGTCCTTAAGCTCTAAAATGACCTTTTCTGCTGTCTTCTTGCCGATTCCCGGTGCCGCGCAGATTGCTTTCACATCACCGGATAATACTGCAAAACGCAGATCATCCGGGCTTAATACAGACAGTACTGCCTGACCGCCTTTTGGTCCGATCCCGTTCACACCGATCAACAACTTGAATACCTGCAGATCATCTCTTGTCAGGAATCCAAATAACTGCATCGCGTCTTCTTTTACATTAAGATAAGTATAAATACGCACCTCATTGCCGACCGGCGGCAGCTGGCTGATCGACTCTACCGGCATGAAAATACCATAGCCGACGCCACCGACATCTACGATCACGCGATCTGCTTCCACAACCGCAAGTTCACCTCTGATATATTGAATCATCTGTTCCTCCATTTACCTAAAACTGTATATTCACAAGCCTCTTAAGCATCATCTCCGCAACAATGCCGATCACAAGTCCGGTAAGCAGCCCTGCTACCAGAAGTACCGGAAAATAATAAGTAACGCTGAATGTCTCTACCACAACAGCCGCAACAATAAGCTGTCCGATATTGTGGAAGACGCCGCCTGCAATACTGATTCCCTGCAAGCTGAATCCTCCCCACTTCTTAAGAAGCGCCATTACAGTCAGACTTAAAAGTCCTCCGGCAAGGCTGTATATAATACTGAAATAATTTCCAAAAATAAATCCTGCCAGCAATACACGCACGACAGAAAGAAGATACGCCTCTGAAAGGCGCATCTTATATAAGGCAACAACAATGATCAGATTCGCAAGTCCAAGTTTCACACCGGGAATCCCGAGGTTGACCGGAATCAATGTCTCTACATAACTAAAAATCAATGCCAATGCCGTAAACACTCCAAAATATGCTACTCTGCTCTTCACGTACTCCTTATCTTCCTTCCTGATACAATACCTTAATTTGATACAGCATCAAATTCACTGTTCTCACTGCTCTCAACTTCAACAACTACTTTATTCGGAAGACAGATAATGCTCTCATTGTTTTTTGAAATTGCTTTCTGGTTCACGCAGAGTTGATCCGGGCAGTCTGCCTCTTTCATCTTCGCTCTGTTATTTTTGATCACAAGTGTATTCGTTCCACCATTGATGGAAATCTCCTGATCCTCTCCAAGAGAATAGGTTCCCTCAATCTTCCCGTCTACTTTCACCACAACGCAATTCGCGCCTTTGGCGCCAAGAAGGTTATGGAGAAAAAAGGCAAGACCCGCTACAACAATGATAATCGCAATTAAAACCCAGTCTTTTTTCTTCAAATGCATCTTTTCTTTCATATACACCGTTCCTCTCTGCGTTACATTCTAACACAAGAAATCAAACACTGCAATCACATGTTCGATTGCATATCTTATTTTTCATGGTATAATAACTTAAGATTATGACTGCCGACCTGGAGGTGTATTATGAAACTAAAAAAAATCACGGCAGCAGCCATGTGTGTTTCACTTCTTCTGACCGGTTGTTCCGGACTTTCCGGAAAACGCGGGCTTACTTACAGTGACACATTATTTGACACCACAATTAAGGTGCAGATTCTGGATTCTGCCAATACTTCTGTCATCAAGGGCTGCGAAACATTATGTAAGAAATACGACGCTATGTTCTCACCGGACAACAAAAAAGGCGATGTATATAAGATTAATCATGCAAAAGGAAAAGCTGTTACCGTTTCGGACGATACGATCAGTCTGATCAAAAAAGGGCTTTATTATGGAAAGTTCTCGAAAAGTGAATTTGATATTACCATCGGTTCTGTTTCCCGGCTGTGGGATTTCCGTTCCGGCAAGAAAAAGGTACCATCTTCCGCAAAAATCGACAAAAAGCTTTCCCACGTCAATTATCACGATGTAATAATAAATGGCAATGCTGTTACGCTGGCAGACAAACATGCGAAAATTGACCTCGGAGGAATCGCCAAAGGTTATATTGCAGACCGCGTAAAAGACTATCTGAAAAAGAAAGGCGTGAAACACGCGACGATTAATCTCGGCGGCAATGTACAGACGATTGGTACCAAGCCGGATGGTTCGGATTATCACATCGGCATCCAGAAGCCATTTGGAAAAAACGGCGATGCGATCGCTTCTGTAAAGATTGATGACCAGTCTGTTGTCACCAGTGGCATTTACGAACGATATTTTGAAAAGAACGGAAAGATTTACCATCACGTGCTTTCGCCTTCAACCGGAAAGCCATGCAAGACAGATCTGTACAGTGTATCTGTTATCACAGATTCATCACTAACGGCAGATGCGCTGAGTACCATCTGTCTGATGATGGGATATGACCGCGCACTGAATATGGTAAACCAGTTAGATAATGTTGACGCCATTTTTATTACAAATGATGGCGAACTTCATTATTCGAATAATTTCCAAAAAAATCACTAGTAGCTGGTATTCTTTAGATGTTTCAGCTGACGATCACAGATAATTGAATAAAGCAAAAGAAAGACGATCACTTTACTGCGATCGTCTTTTTATTGCTTTATTCCATTCATATGTGCCACCAAGTATCCGCGAATGGCACATATTGTCGTCCAGTCTTGATTGTCCCAGCTACCTATACTTCTATATATTTACTGCAGGCAACCGCCATTGCTCCAGGACCGATATGACATGCCACGCTCAGAGATAATTTTTCTGTGCGAATCTCATAATCAGGAAATCTCACCTGTAACTCCGCGATCCATTTGTCTTTTTCTTCTTCTGAGCATGTATATGCAGCTTCCAGATGAACCTTTTCTCCTGCGAAACGGGAATGAATATCCTTGTCAATTGCATCCAGCATTGTCTTTTTTGCAGCCTTCCATCCGCGCACTTTTGCAAATGCATCCAGTTTCTCGCCTTGGATCTGGAGTACCGGTTTCAGATTCAGTACCGTTCCGATTGCTGCGGCAGCAGGTGTGATTCTTCCACCTTTTTTCAAATATTTCAAAGTATCAACTGTAATATAAATGCTGGATTCCAGCTTTTCACGCATCAGAACATCGACGATCTCTTCACCGGACATTCCTTTATCGCGCATCATCATGGCGTCTTCCACAGATTGGCGTTGTGTTACGGAAATACGCTGGTTATCCACAACATGTACTTTTCCTTCAAATTCTCTGGCGAGCATGATCGCGTTCTCGCAGGAACTGCTCAGTCCGCTGGACATCGGAATATGAATGACTTCATCATACTCCTCTAGCAGTTCTTCCCACAGTTCCATAACATCTCCCGGTGACGGTTGAGATGTTGAAATATCCGCACCGGTTTCCAGTTTTTCATAAAATTCATCCTGTGTCAGTGTAATATCTTCGTAATACAGTTCCCCATTGATATAAAATGGCATCGGCACAACACGGATTCCCAGTTCCTTTGCTTCTTCCTGTGTAATACCACTGTTGCTGTCTGTTACAATTGCTATTTTTCCCATTACCTATACCTCACTAATTTTTAAAGCTGTGGATCGGTGCCGGAATACGTCCTTTCCTGTTCACAAATGAACTGCAGTCGTATTCGTTTACCGGCATGATCGGTGCATAGCCTAACAACCCACCGAACTGCGCCACATCTCCTACATCTTTTCCAATAACCGGAATGAGACGAACCGCTGTCGTCTTCTGGTTCACCATTCCGATTGCCATCTCATCGGCAATGATCCCGGAAATGGTTGTTGCTTTTGTCTTTCCAGGTATTGCGATCATATCTAACCCAACGGAGCAGACACATGTATATTCGCACCGGCAATATAAGCCGTTACTTTTGCGATAATTCCGACATTGTCTTTTCCAACTACTGTAATGATACATTTCTTCATATGCGAGTCCTCCTTCAAAGCCTGTTCATCTCTTCCTACAGCTGAATAATGTTAGAAACGGATGTTCTTTTTGCAACTGTGATCGGAAGTTCTTCTCCCTTGTACGGATTGTCTCCCATCGTAACTTCCAGTTTCACAGTTTCATAAGCAAGACTTTCATAATTATTTTCCTTGCTCAGATGTCCGAGTACAACTGCGGACATATCATCATGCAGTATATCACAAAGAAGGCGCCCTGACAATTCATTTGATAAATGTCCTTTGTCGCCCATAACTCTTCTTTTCAGAGGATAAGGATATGGTCCGACTTCCAGCATATGTATGTCGTGGTTCGCCTCCAGCACAATACCATTCAGATTTTTAAGGTTCTCAATGGTATAGTCATCATATATTCCAAGGTCTGTTGCAACTGCAGCAGACTTACTGCCATTCTCAATCCGGTAACCGGACGGTTCATTTGCATCATGGGAAATTGCAAAAGGACGGATGTCCATATCTCCCAGACGAAATGTCTGATCTACCTGCACCTCATGCAGAAGACCTTCCGGAAGCCTGCCAATATTTTTATTGGCTTTGATTCCTTCAATCGTTCCATGAGTTGCATAAACAGGAACTGCATATTTTCTGCTGAATACACCCAGTCCCTGAATATGATCGACATGTTCATGTGTAATGAGAATCCCCTGTAGTTCATCTCCTTTGATCTCCAGCTCTTTCAAGCCTTCTTCAATTCTCTTCTTGCTGATTCCAGTGTCTACCAGAAGATGCGTAGTATCATCTCCTATGTAAATACAGTTTCCGCTGCTTCCACTGGCAATGCTGCATAATCTCATCTGTTATTTCCACCTGTTCTTTACCATGTTATTTTTTCTATTATGTACCGTCATGCTGTCTTTTAACTGTTACAGATTCTTTACGATCTGATCGATCTGGATCATTGTCTCGGCGAAAACACCATTATTGTCAATAACTCTGTCACATTCCTTCATAAATTGCTCTTTTGTAAGCTGGGAAGCCATGATATCATCAATCTTGGATTCCTTGTATCCTCTGGAATAAAACAGACGGTTCTTACGGACCTCTGTCTTCACATATACATACCAGAGTTCGTCATAGACCTCTTCATAATGATCTTCGATCAGAAGTGCAGATTCCAGAATAAACAGATTCGTATTCTTCCGCTCTTCATGACGGATTTTTTTCTTAATCTCTTCCTTTACAGCCGGATGCACAATTGCATTGAGTGCTTCTAATTTGGCTTTGTCTGTAAATACGATATCCGCAATTTTCTCACGGTCCAGCTCTTTCTTCTCATCCAGGATGTCTTCTCCGAAATAAGCAACAATCTGATCATAACATTCTGTTCCTTTTTTCTGTAAATGCTTTGCGACTTTGTCAGCCTGACAGATGGTTGCACCATATTTGTCATTCAGATATTCCAGAATCTGTGTTTTCCCGGAACCAACGCCACCTGTTAATCCTATTATCTTCATGTCTTTTCACCTCTTATTTTGCTTCGTACCAATTCGTTCCAGTATGCATATCTATCTCAAGCGGTACCCGGAGGTCAGCCGCATGTTCCATCTCTTCTTCCAGGATTTTCTTCACTTCTTCAACTTCCGGTTCGTACGCTTCGATCAAAAGTTCATCGTGTACCTGAAGCACAAGTCTTGATTTTAAATGCTCTTCTTTCAGTCTGCGTCCCACACCGATCATGGCAATCTTCATAATATCTGCCGCTGTTCCCTGGATCGGTGCATTCATCGCCACACGTTCTCCAAATGAGCGCTGCATGAAATTGCTCGATGATAATTCCGGAACCGGACGCCGTCTGCCAAACAATGTTACTACATATCCGTTCTCTTTTGCATGTGCGACTGTATCATCCAGAAACTTTTTGATTCCCGGATATGTCCGGAAATAATCTTCGATGTATTTCGCCGCTTCTTTTCTCGTAATGCTCAGATCCTGGCTGAGGCCAAAGGAACTGATTCCATATACAATACCAAAGTTTACTGCTTTTGCATTTCTTCTCTGCAACGGTGTCACTTCATCGAACGGAATGTGAAATACCTGTGATGCGGTAATTCTGTGAATATCTGCTTCCTCCCTGTATGCCTGGATCAGCTGCTCATCCTGCGAGCAGTGTGCAAGCACACGCAGTTCAATCTGCGAATAATCAGCATCTACAAATACATATCCTTCTTCCGGCACAAATACTTTACGAATCATTCTGCCAAGTTCCACTCTGACCGGTATATTCTGCAGGTTTGGTTCCGCACTGCTCAAACGCCCGGTTGCCGTCACTGTTTGATGAAACTTTCCATGGATCCTTCCATCTTCCTGAATGTACCCCGCCAGCCCGTCTGCGTACGTAGACTTAAGCTTCGTAAGCTGTCGGTATTCCAGTACTTTTGATACGACCGGATAATCCGGTGCCAGCTTGTCCAGCACATCCGCCGCAGTTGAATATCCGGTCTTTGTCTTTCTTCCGCCCGGAAGTTCCATTTTTTCAAACAGAATTACTCCAAGCTGCTTCGGTGAATTGATGTTGAACTCTTCTCCTGCAAGCTCGTAGATATCTTTTTCCAGTTCAGTAATCTTACCGACAAGCTGATCTCCGTAAGCTTTCAGCGCTTCTGCTTCCACTTTCACACCATTTTGTTCCATCTCATATAAGGTAAATACAAGTGGCATCTCAATGTTTTCAAAAAGCTCCCAGCTCTTTGTATCTTTTAAACGGTTCTCCAGCGGTTCTTTCGCCGCAAATGCTGTATATGCTTCATAGCAGGCTTTTGTTCTCCCGTCTGCTTTCTCATCAATCATAAGTCCGAGCTGTTCTCTTGCGACATCTTCATACATATAATCGCTTTTCAGTGGATTCAGAAGATACGCCGCAACTGTCGCATCAAAACAATTCGCCCTGTTTTCTATCGGCAGTTCAGCTATGACATTTTTCAGATCAAATACAACAAATTGTCCGGCTTTCCGCTGAATCTGCGAGACTTGCTCTAATAACCATTCTGCGGAAATCTCTCCACCTGTAAGAATTAACGCTGTCTTTTCCTGTGATGCACAGAATGCAACTCCTCCAAGAGCTGCCTGCATGGCAAATAATGGCAATACATTTTCTGTATCTTTATAAACAGCTGCGCCAACAACTTTTTCTCCCTCAAGCTTCTTCAGATATGTTTCAGCTTCCTTCTTTGTCTTGATCGCACAGAAAGTCTCTTCAATCGATGGCGCTTCTGGCTGTACATCAAAACGGGATAACAGGTTCTTAAACTGTAATCTCTGGAAATATGCATAAGCCTCTTCCGTATAGAGATTGCCAAGTTTTGCCTCTTCAAAATCGTATTCCACATCCGCGTGCACTTCGATCGTCGCCAGTGTCTTGCTTAAAACCGCAAGATCCCAGTGTTCATTTAATGCCTTGGATGCTCGTGGTGGCTTCAGTTCTTCCACATGCTCATGTGCATTCTCAATAGAATGATACTCGGTAATGATCTTCGTTGCTGTCTTCTCGCCGATGCTTGGAACTCCCGGAATATTATCGGCAGTGTCACCCATCAGCGCTTTCAGGTCGATAAATTCAACCGGATTCACCTGATAGCGTTCTTTTACATCTGCCGCATAATAATCTTCCACTTCGGTGCGTCCCTGCTTCGTCTTCGGGATTCGAATCTTCACATGCTCTGTCGCAAGCTGCAGAAGATCTCTGTCACCGGAAATCACAGATACTTCCATGCCCTGTTCTTCTGCTCTTCTCGACAGCGTTCCAAGCAGGTCATCTGCCTCCAGTCCCGGCTGCTCGATAATGCGCACTCCCATCGCCTTTAACACTTCTTTGATCACCGGAACCTGCTGACGCAGTTCCTCTGCCATAGGCTTACGCGTTCCTTTGTACGCATCGTACATCTTGTGACGGAACGTCGGTGCATGCACATCAAAGGCCACCGTCAGATACTCCGGCTTCTCTTCTTCTAATATTTTAAACATGATCGTCAGAAAACCATAAATGGCATTCGTATGAAGCCCCTCTGAATTTGTCAGATCCGGAAGCCCATAGAATGCCCTGTTCAATATACTGTGTCCGTCGATCAGAACTATTTTCTCGCTCATAAAAACAACACTCCATGTATTTTTTCGCTACCTTAATACTATACACCAAATCCTTTGATTTTAAAAGTGCTTTTCTTTTTCTTCTTTCTCTTCTTCCTCAGCCTGGATAAACATCAGGACAAATACAACAAAAAGCAGGATACACACGGTATATACAGATTTTGTGCCAACCCCCGTCGTCAATTTTGTACTGATAACTGCGCCGAAGATAAATGCTGCAATAATTCCGTAATACTGAAGACTGTTATTACGTACTTTCCGGTCTCTGTGCACACCGGAATAAAAAAGATTCTCGGTAGCTGTCCTTAAGTTTCCGGTACACATCGTTGTTGCGTATTTCTTTCCTCCGCCAAAAGCCCTGAAACTCTCTACCTGCATAGAGCAGACGAAAGAAACTGCCGTATTGACCAGATCATTGCAAATGCCTTCCGGGACAAAAGAAACTGCCAGCAGTACAAGAATCTCCAGTGCGATAACGATCTGACGCCAGTGGATCTTTGTGCTGTAGCGGAAATTCAGTTTTACAATTTCCGTAATCATAACTCCGACCATAAACGCAAGGATCGGTAAAGTATACGTTGTTATTTTTTCAAAATTCTGCTGTGCAATATGAATCCCGAGAAGGACGATATTTCCCGTCTGTGCATTGGCAAATACGCCGCCCCGGCTTATATATGTATAGACATCCAGATAGCCTCCTGCAATCGCAAGAAGAAGTCCTATGAAATAAGACTCTGAAACCTGTCTTTTTAACTGTAGCATGAACTTACTTTCACATCCTTTATTTCTCTTTTTTCTGTAAATATGCCGCTCTTCCCTCTTCGTAAAGGTTGTTTCCCTCGCTGTCTATCACGACAACTAACGGCATCTCTTCTACATATAATCTGCGGAGCGCTTCCGCCCCAAGATCTTCATAAGCGATCAATTCTGCTTTTTTGATACATTTTGCAAGAAGTGCTCCGGCGCCTCCGATTGCTCCAAAATACACACCGCTGTATTTCTTCATTGCTTCAACAACTTCCGGAAGTCTGGCACCTTTTCCGATCATGCCTCTTGCACCTACAGACATCATCGTCGGCGCATACGCATCCATACGACCGCTTGTTGTCGGTCCCGCAGAACCGATCACATGTCCCGGTTTTGCGGGTGTCGGTCCGACATAGTAGATCGTTGCGTTTTTGGGATCAAATGGAAGTTCTTCTCCTCTTGCAAGCGCCTCACACATCCGCTTGTGTCCTGCGTCTCTTGATGTATAAATGGTTCCGGTCAGATACACGGTATCTCCGGCATGTAATGTTTTTGCAAGTTCCTCTGTCAAAGGAAGTGTGATATGTTTTTCCATTTTAGATCACCTCCGTTTTATGTCTGGTCACATGGCAGTTGATATTGACTGCACAAGGCATACCTGCGATATGCGTTGGCAATGTCTCGATATTCAGCCCGATTGCTGTCGTACGACCGCCAAATCCCTGTGGTCCGATTCCAAGCTCATTGACCTTTTCAAGCATCTCTTCTTCCAAATCTGCATAGTATGGATCCGAATTTTTGGAATCTACCGGACGCATCAGCGCTTTCTTCGCAAGAAGTGCCGCTTTGTCAAACGTACCTCCGATTCCGACACCGATCACCATTGGCGGACATGGATTCGGTCCTGCTGTCTCAACGACTTCCAGAATAAAATCTTTGATGCCCTGCAGTCCTGCAGATGGCTTGAACATACGGATCTGGCTCATATTTTCACTGCCAAATCCCTTCGGGCCTACTGTGATCTTCACCTGTTCTCCAGGAACGATCTCCGTGTAGAGCATTGCCGGTGTATTATCTCCGGTATTTCCTCTGCGCACAGGATCTTTCACAACAGATTTGCGCAGATAACCCTTGTCATATCCTCTTCTTACGCCTTCATTTACCGCTTCTGTAAGATCACCGCCTGTCAGGTGTACATCCTGTCCGATTTCAAGGAAGACACATGCCATACCGGTATCCTGACAGATCGGTACTTCCTGTGCACCTGCAATCTCATAATTCTCTATAATATTGTCTAACACGCCTTGCGCAATCTCCCAGTCTTCACATGCACGGCACTTCTCGATTGCACCTTTCACATCTTCCGGAAGAAACTGGTTCGCCTGAATGCATAATTTTTCTACAACTTCTGTAATTTTTGCTACATCAATTTCACGCATTATGCAGTACCTCCATTGCATTTTTATTCACTTTTTCTATCATATTCTCTTTTGGCAGATTTTTCAATTCTTTTTTCAGATCATACCGGGTACTCATATGCCAGAAAAATTCTCCTGTAAATAAAACTTTATGCATCCAGTCTTCTTTAAGCCATGCTCCGATCAGCCGTCTCACGGAATAAATCCGTCTGCTGGCATCTATCTGTTCAAGCTGAAGTTCGTACGGTGTCATCTGCTTTGGATAATGTACCGTATTTCCATTATATTTTGCCCAGTTTCTATGTATCAGACGGTCTTTATTTGCCTCATATGCCGGTGTCCCCGGTACAAAATACATGCTCTGGATCAGTACGCCCTGAATATGATTGCGGATCACGAAATCCGCCAGTTCTTTTCCACAACCCTTTTTCTGATTGTCCGACCCAAGAATAAATAATCCGCGCACGCTCAGTCCATGTTTCTGGATATTGCGGATAGATTTTTCAATCTCTTTTCTTGTACTCTTTTTGTGATAAGTTTCAAAAGATGCATCATCAATAAACTCGATACCCATATCTAGCTCAAAAAATCCAGCTTTCTTTAACAGCTCTAACATCTCATCATCGAAACCCACTTCATATCTTGCCTGGATATTAAAACGATATTTGATTCCGCTGTCTATGATCGCATGCAGGACTTCCATTGCCCATTTCTGGTCAGCAAAGAAATTATCATCCGTGATCCACAAATCCTGCACAATTCTGTGATTTCCTTTTTCAAAAAAATCAATGGAATATTTAATATCTTCTATAATATTTTCCGGTGTACGTTTTCTGACACATCTGCCAAAATGTTTCACAAGCGCACAGTAGTCGCAGTTATGCGGACATCCTCTAGAGGCATGTACCTGCGGCCAAATCGTCATATGTTTTGTCATCTTCTTATAATTATGAATCAGACTTCTGTCCGGAATCACATCGATATTTTCCGGCGGAACCGGCTTTCCTGTGCTGTAAAATTTTCCCTCTTCCAGCCAGGCGTATCCAGCCGTATCCGGTTTCTTTTTCTCCTGTATCATTTTTATAAGTGGAAGAATCGTCTCATCACCTTCACCCAGCATCACATAATCGCAATAGTTCACTGCTTCTTTCACATTCATGGATGCATGTAACCCACCCATCACAATGGTTGCATTCGTATGCTCCTTCAAATATGTTGCGATCTGATACCCGCGAACCGCCGCATAAGTAAAAATGCTGATAAATATAATATTCGCATCCTGAAGATCCTTCATCGGAATCTTAGAAATCGACTCACTGTACATATAAGTATCCGGATACTCCCGCTTCACAATCGTCGCAAGTGTATTTAAGCCCACCGACGGTGTGCGGATATAGCGGTCATATACGAAATAATTTAAAATTGTGGGTTTATACGGGCGATTGCCCGGCTCAATAAAACGAATTTTCATCTGTTTCTTTCCTCCACCCTGTCTTTTCTCGTTTGCCGTTATTATTATAAGCCTCTTTTCTATTTTTATAAAGAATTTTCTTGACATTCGTTTCAAAATACATTATCATAATTTTGTTACTTTGAGTAACAAGTATGCGGATATGGCGGAATGGCAGACGCACAAGACTCAAAATCTTGCGAGGGTGACTTCGTGTGGGTTCAAGTCCCACTATCCGCAGGCAGATAAAAAGCAGTAATGATTTTTTGTCATTACTGCTTTTTCTTTACATAAAGCTTCTTGTTTTTGTATATTCCACTATTTCAAATCATTTCAATAAATCCGCTATCCGAATCTCAAATCCCGGATAAATTCCTACCGGTATCATCTCATTGAAAGAATACTGCATGAAATTCTCCTGCATGCCAAATGAATACACCAGTACCTTTTCCTTCCGGAAGCGCATAAATATCATGAATTGTGTATCCATGCTCTTTTTGTAATGCACCGCCTTTCTTATCTACATAGGGAACATTGCCGCATCCAGCGAAGTCAGATCTTTCTCCCGGATGGAATACACGCCATCATCGTCCTTCTCAATCTGGACTTTACGAACTTCCGCTTTCCCATACTCCGGATTTTTAAGCTTGTCAGCCATGAGATCATACATTTCCTGCAGCATCAACTCATTGAGCTTATCGTCTGACGGAATCTTCTTTAACGTCTTCATCTTCGCTTCCAGCTTCTTCGTCAGCTCGTCCTGTAATCCTGAGAAGCACTTAAGCGGTTTCACTTTTACTTTCACTGTAAATCCGTTGTCTGTCTTCTCGGCGCTCTGCACTTTGTAATTCGCTGCTTTTAAAATATCCTGAAACAGCAGCCGGAACTTCTCTGTCATCTTTTCGGAAGCACCTATACTGTCCAGGCCACTGCTCTGCATCATCGTATCAATATTTTCCTGATATAAGTTCTTTACTTCTTTCTCTGTAGCATCTGTCTGCTTCTTGTATTCCTTGAACTTCCCTTTATAACTGGCATCCAGTGTTGCCGTCACATAGGCTTTTGCGTCTTTTTCACGCATCCCGCAGCCGGACAGGAGTCCCACAAGCAGTATGCAGACAATGAAAATACTTCCATATTTTTTAAGAACCATCTTTCTACTCATATCTTTTTCCTCCATTTTCCCGTAAGCTATCGCTTATAGCCTGTCTTTACGATACCTTACAGGATGGAAGTTTTCAATATGTATCCGTTTATTTTACCAGTTTTTTTCCGATATCAAAACAGTCAAATGTCGCAAAATAGTCCTTTGGTGTCTCAGCGCGTCGAATGAGCTGTGCTGTGCCGTCTTCTTTCAGTAACACTTCTGCTGATTTTAATTTGCCATTGTAATTGTATCCCATTGCAAATCCGTGTGCGCCGGTATCATGGATTACAAGCAGGTCTCCAATATCGATCTTCGGGAGCATACGGTCGATTGCAAATTTATCATTATTTTCACAGAGAGAGCCTGTGACATCATATTTGCAGTTGCATGGTTTGTTCTCTTTGCCCATAACTGTAATATGATGATAAGCACCGTACATTGCCGGACGCATTAAGTTTACAGCACATGCATCTACACCAATGTATTCTTTGTATGTATGTTTCTCATGGATTGCTTTTGTAACGAGGCAGCCATACGGTCCCATCATGAAACGTCCAAGCTCTGTGTAAATCTCAACATCACCCATTCCTGCCGGTGTAAGCACTTCTTCATACACACGTCTTACGCCTTCTCCGATCACACGGATGTCATTTGGCTCCTGATCCGGGTTGTAAGGGATGCCGACACCACCGGATAAGTTAATAAATTTAATATGAACGCCTGTTTCTTTTTGTAATTTGACAGCCACTTCAAAAAGAACTTTCGCAAGCATCGGATAATATTCATTCGTAACGGTATTACTTGCCAGGAATGCATGAATACCGAATTCTTTCGCACCTTTTGCTTTCAAAATCTTAAATGCCTCGAAAATCTGCTCCGTTGTCATTCCATACTTGGAATCTCCCGGATTGTCCATGATGTCATTACTGATTTTGAAAAGTCCGCCCGGATTGTATCGGCAGCTGATCGTCTCCGGAATATGTCCGATTGCTTTCTCAAGAAAATCAATATGTGTAATATCATCCAGGTTGATGATCGCACCTAATTCTTCTGCTTTTTTGAACTCTTCTGCCGGTGTATCATTGGACGAAAACATGATGTCATTTCCTCTTGCTCCGATTGCCTCTGACAGCATCAGCTCTGTATAAGAGGAACAGTCGCATCCACATCCATATTCTCTCAGAATATTAATCAGGAATGGGTTCGGAGTTGCCTTTACAGCAAAATATTCTTTGTATCCTTGGTTCCATGAAAATGCTTCTTTTAATGCTTTTGCATTCTCGCGGATCCCTTTTTCATCATAAAGATGAAATGGAGTCGGATATTCTTTTACAATCTCATCAAGCTGTTCTTTTGTTACAAATGGTATTTTTTTCATCGCTTCTCATTCTCCTTCTTCATTGCAAGTAATTCTATTTCATTCGCCAGTGTACGTTTATATAACTCAACAAAGTTCTTCTGTCCGGAATAGAGGCATGTATTCATACTGCCTTCCCCATATTCTCCGGTCAGTACATACTTAGAATCTGTGATCACACCGATTGATGTGCCTCGCTGTTCACCGATATAAACCTTTGCCCCTTCGTAGTTGACCGGCTGATCCGTAACGATCACAACTTTTCTCTTCGCATCAATCAGCTCTTCTAACTCTTTTACAAATAGGAGCAGATAGTTACGTGTACAGGATACGTACACCCGTTCTCTGGCATCTTCCAGCAGGTTACGCATCTTATCCAGCACATTTTCCGAACCTTCGATCGTAATATATCCTTCGACATGCTCCTTCTCCAGCGGTCTGTGCTTGCACAGCCACTTCTTGTTCTCTTCCATATGCCGGATACGGTTCTTGCAAAACTCATCCAGCACAACCGGAACATATTTCTTAGTTGTACCTTCTTCAACTAGATATGCCGCACCCTTCTCTGTCATGCTCGCCAGCGAATTGTAAGCATTCGACCGGGAAATTCCAAGCTGTTTCGCGACTTCATATCCGGTTGTTTTGCCTTCTCTGAGCAAGCACTCGTAAATACCGGCCTCCTGTCTGGTCAGTCCAAAATCCATTAATCTTTCAACAAATGATGTATGTTCCATAACTCCACCTTTATTCTTTAGTAGTTCTCCACGGGAACACTATATAGCATATTTTATCGTATGTCAACGGATACTACTGGAAAATTTTATCAAAAAAGGATAAACGATGTCGGTTACTCTGGTTACCGTCATTCGTTTATCCTTTTTCACTTCTACTTCTAAATATTTGTTATCTGAATACTTGCAGATTGCTTCACGCTTTGCTTAACTGCAATTTCCCACTTGTTCACATATAGAATAGAATATAATCTTAATCAATAATTGCAATACGCATCATATTACTGAATCCGCTCTTCTGTGCTCCAACATTTGGAGAAGGGATTCCTGCTGTCAGGATTACGATATCTCCTGTCTCTGCAAGCT
The DNA here is from genome assembly GCF_014287705.1 of Dorea hominis. Taxonomy (NCBI): domain Bacteria; kingdom Bacillati; phylum Bacillota; class Clostridia; order Lachnospirales; family Lachnospiraceae; genus Dorea; species Dorea hominis. The sequence continues at coordinate 52,047 of NZ_JACOOY010000001.1, forward strand.
GTTTTGCGCATACAAGATCAATCGCCCCTGTACAGATATCTTCTGTTGTCGTTACTTCAATAGATTTCAGTGGCTGTACACCCCAGTAAATCTGCATTCTGCGGAGAGTTGCCTCGTTCGGGCTTACACCGATAATATTTGTCTTTGGTTTGAACTTGGATACCACTCTTGCAGTTGCTCCGGATACAGTCGGAGTAATAATGCATTTCGCTCTTAAGTTCGTTGCTGTTGTAACGGTTGCATGTCCTAATGCGCTGGATGCACTCTTCATACGGTGTTCTTCAGCTTTTCTCAGAATAGAATCGTATTCCAGATGCTCTTCTGTGCTTTCTACAATATGGACCATCATCTGCAATGCCTCAACCGGATATTTACCCTGTGCAGTCTCACCGGATAACATTACTGCATCTGTTCCATCATATACAGCATTGGCAACATCTGTCACTTCCGCTCTTGTCGGACGTGGGTTACGAATCATGGAATCCAGCATCTGTGTTGCAGTAATAACCGGTTTAAAATTATCATTACATTTCTGGATCATCAATTTCTGTAAATACGGAACTTCTTCTGCCGGAATCTCTACACCAAGATCTCCACGGGCAACCATGATTCCATCTGCGCAGCGGATGATCTCATCAATATTCTTAATTCCTTCTGCGTTCTCAATCTTTGCAATGATTGGAATATAAGGTGCATTGCACTGCTTCAATACTGCTTTGATTTCCAAAATACACTCTGCATTTCTTACAAAAGAAGCTGCGATAAAATCAACACCCTGTTCTACACCGAATTTGATATCGTCTCTGTCTTTTTCTGTAATAGCCGGAAGTCTGACCGGTACATTCGGCACGTTGACTCCCTTCTTCTCACCAAGCTCACCACCGTTGATGACTTTACAGACAATCTCATCATTTCCTTTGTCTTTAACTTTCAGTTCGATCAGTCCGTCATCGATCAAAATTGTACTTCCGATCTGCACGTCATTGACAAGTCCTTCGTATGTGATGTAAGTCTTTGTCTCATCTCCAACACATTCTGTTGTTGTCAGAGTAAATGTCTCGCCTTCTTTTAAATGTACTTTCTTACCGTCTTTCAGAACACCGGTACGGATCTCCGGTCCCTTTGTATCCAGGAGGATTGCGATCGGCTTGCCTTCTTCTTCACGGATTCTCTTCAGCATATCCATACGGAACTTCTGCTCTTCATGATCTCCGTGTGAAAAATTAAATCTTGCAATATCCATTCCATTGCGTACAAGTGCACGCATTGTATCTTCGTTATTTGTATTTGGTCCCATTGTGCATACAATCTTTGTTTTCTTCATAATAAACCTCTTCATCCTTTCCCATTTACTTCATTTACTAAATTTACTATTGTTCATTTACTGAACATGTATATGTGTGAACAAATGCTCCTGGCAATATTCATAGTTGCCGTGGCATTTTGAACAATACCGAAATTCAAGATTCGGATCATCTAATTCGGTCCGCCCGCATACTGCACATCTGTGCTTTGCACCACCTGTCGCATACGGATTCTGTGTCGAACGCGCCTGTCTTACATTCTTCTGAAAATCTCTCTTGCGTTTCATCTGCTTCGGGCTGTATGCTCTTGTCTTTCTTGAACTCAAGAAAAACAGCAGGAAGTTAAGAATCGACACAAATGCAGCAAGCGCATTTGCTTTATAATAAATGCCATAAACGGCATTTCCGCCATAACTTGGAATAAACGCCTGTGCAATCCCGTAAAGGAAAAATGCACCGTCAAGCCATGCAAGCCATTTTGCTTTTACCGGAATGACAAACCATACCAGGAACTGTACGTCCGGATACAGAAATGCGAATACAAAAAACAACGACATATTCAGATACGCTGTATCAAGATGCATGGAAATACCCGTAATCAGATAGACAAGGATCGCTGCAATCACATGGAACAGTACTCCCGCAAAGAAATATACATTAAATCGGAACGCTCCCCATGCTGCTTCAAGCTGCTTTCCAATAAAATAATACAGCATTAATGCAAATGCCACCCAGATAAGGCTTGTACTCGGCGGATCAATAATAAATGTAATAACTCTCCACACCTGACCATGTAAGATTGCCGGAGCATCCAGGCTCAGCCATGTAGAATAAAATGTTGGATTCACCATGTCAAGTATAAACCCGAAACCATACAATATTACTATGTAAAGCATCAGATTGTCAATGGCATACCTGCCAAACTTTCTCTCTAATTTATCTAACCAGTTCATAATCTAATCTTCTATACTCCTTTTTCTTATCATGACTCTCATTCTAACGGCTTCAAAAATGTTTGTCAATTCTGTCATATAAGTTTCACAGCTTTTTTACAATTCTATAACATTTGTTAATTGTCTTTTTGATTTTTTTGTCGTATAATGTTACAGTCTATTAAGCTTACATGCATTTAATAAGAAAGAATACATATATTTAACTAGATAAGGAGTACATATTATGAGCCAAAACGAAGTATACACACTGGGGATCGATATTGGTTCTACTACCGTGAAGATTGCTTTGTTAGATTCTGATAATGAAGTAGTCTTTTCTGATTATGAGAGACATTTTGCTAATATCCAGGAGACACTGTCCGATCTGTTAGGACGTGCCATTTATAAAGTCGGACCTGTTTACGCATCCCCGGTCATTACCGGTTCCGGCGGACTGACACTTGCCAAACATCTGAAAGTGCCGTTCGTCCAGGAAGTTATTGCCGTATCTACAGCATTACAGGATTACGCACCACAGACAGACGTTGCGATTGAGCTTGGCGGAGAAGATGCTAAGATTATTTATTTTGAAGGCGGCAATGTAGAGCAGCGTATGAACGGTGTCTGCGCCGGTGGTACCGGTTCTTTCATTGATCAGATGGCTTCTCTGTTACAGACAGATGCTTCTGGTCTTAATGAATATGCAAAGAATTATCAGGCGCTTTACACGATTGCCGCGAGATGCGGTGTATTTGCCAAATCGGATATCCAGCCACTTATTAACGAAGGAGCCTCCAAAGAAGACCTGGCTGCTTCTATTTTTCAGGCTGTTGTCAACCAGACCATCAGTGGTCTTGCCTGCGGAAAGCCGATTCGTGGTCACGTTGCCTTCTTAGGTGGACCGTTACACTTCCTTTCCGAGTTAAAGGAAGCATTTATCCGTACTTTAAAACTGGATGATGAGCATACGATTGCTCCTCACCATTCACATTTATTTGCAGCGATTGGTTCTGCACTGAATTCAAAAAAAGACCTGCACGTTTCCTTACAGGAGATGCAAAAGCGTCTGGAAGGCAAGATCCAGATGGAATTTGAAGTAGAACGTATGGAACCATTATTTGCAACGGAACAGGATTTCAAAGAATTTAAAGAACGTCACGACAAAGACCAGGTACCGATGGGCGACCTTGCCTCTTATAAAGGAAAAGCATTCCTGGGAATCGATGCCGGTTCAACAACTACAAAGGCTGCTCTTGTCGGCGAAGACGGCACACTGCTTTATTCTTTCTATCATAATAACGAAGGAGATCCGCTTGGTACAACAATCCGTGCGATCAAGGATATTTACAGTAAACTGCCGGAAGGTGTTGAGATTGTTCACTCCTGCTCGACCGGATATGGCGAAGCGCTGATCAAAGCTGCTCTTCTGCTGGACGAGGGAGAAGTAGAGACAGTTTCCCACTACTATGCTGCATCCTTTTTTGAGCCGGATGTAGACTGTATCCTTGACATCGGTGGTCAGGATATGAAATGTATTAAGATCAAGAACCATACAGTTGACAGTGTACAGCTCAATGAAGCATGCTCTTCCGGATGCGGTTCTTTCATCGAGACATTTGCAAAATCATTGAACTACAGTGTAGAAGATTTTGCACAGGAAGCATTATTTGCAAGAAATCCGATCGACCTCGGAACCCGCTGTACGGTATTTATGAATTCCAAAGTAAAACAGGCGCAGAAAGAGGGCGCAGAAGTTTCCGATATTTCTGCCGGTCTTGCTTATTCCGTTATCAAAAACGCATTGTTTAAAGTAATCAAAGTTTCCGACGCATCCGAGCTCGGTGAGCATATTGTTGTGCAGGGAGGAACTTTCTATAACAATGCCGTTCTCAGAAGTTTTGAGAAAATCGCAAACTGCAAAGCCGTACGTCCGGATATTGCCGGTATCATGGGAGCATTCGGAGCTGCCCTCATTGCCAGAGAACGTTATGTTGACTGTGAAGGTACTACGATGCTTTCCATTGAGGACATTGAAGCGCTAGAATACTCTACAACAATGACTAAATGTCGAGGATGTACAAATAACTGCCGTCTGACGATCAATCATTTCAGCGGCGGACGCAGATTTATTACAGGAAACCGCTGTGAAAAAGGACTGGGCAAAGAAAAATCAAAAAATAACCTTCCAAACCTTTTTGCTTACAAATTAGAACGTTATTTTAATTATGAACCATTAAAAGCCGAGGATGCAAAACGCGGTACGATCGGTATCCCACGTGTACTGAATATGTATGAGAACTATCCGTTCTGGTTTACATTTTTCAATACATTAGGATTTTCCGTTGTGCTCTCTCCTGCTTCTACACGTAAGATTTATGAACTGGGAATTGAGTCCATACCGAGTGAATCCGAATGTTATCCGGCGAAACTTGCGCACGGACATGTACAGTGGCTGATCAACCAGGGCGTACAGAATATTTTCTATCCAAGTATTCCTTATGAGCGCAATGAGTTTGAAGAAGCAAATAACCACTATAACTGTCCGATCGTAACCTCCTACCCGGAGAATATTAAGAATAATATTGATGCGATCGTCCAGGGCGAAGTGAATTTCATTCATCCGTTCCTCTCCCTGCAAAGCGAAGAGACGATCCGCTATCGTTTAAAAGAAGAACTCTGCGAAAGATTTGATATTTCCGGAGCTGAGATCGACACTGCTGTACATGCAGCATGGGAAGAATTAAAAGCATGTCGTGAAGATATGCGCAGAAAAGGCGAAGAGACAATTAAATTTCTTAAAGAGACCGGCAACCGCGGCATTGTCCTTGCAGGACGTCCATATCACATTGATCCAGAAGTCAACCACGGTATCCCGGAACTGATCAACTCCTATAACATTGCAGTTCTGACAGAAGATTCGATTTCTCATCTGAATCCTGTCGAGCGTCCATTAAATGTTATGGATCAGTGGATGTATCACTCCCGCCTTTATGCAGCCGCAAACTATGTGAAGACAGTAGATAATCTGGATCTCATCCAACTTAACTCTTTCGGCTGTGGACTAGATGCTGTTACGACAGATCAGGTTGCTGAGATCCTTACAAATTCAGATAAGATTTATACTTCTCTGAAGATTGACGAAGTAAATAACTTAGGTGCTGCACGTATCCGTGTCCGCTCTCTGCTGGCTGCGATCCGTGTCAGAGAACAGAGAAAAGACGAAAGACATATCCAGTCTTCCGCGATCAAGAAAGTTTCCTTCACAAAGGAAATGCGTAAAGACTATACGATCCTCTGCCCGCAGATGTCACCAATCCACTTTGAACTTCTGGAGCCTGCATTCCGTGCTTCCGGATATAACATCGAAGTACTTCCGAATGACAACAAACAGGCTGTTGACGTAGGACTTAAATATGTAAATAATGATGCATGTTACCCATCTCTGATGGTTGTCGGACAGATCATGGAGGCAATTCTTTCCGGCAAATACGATACTGAAAAGATTGCTGTGATCATCAGCCAGACCGGTGGTGGATGCCGTGCTTCGAACTATATCGGATTTATCCGCCGTGCCCTTAAGAAAGCCGGTTATGCACATATTCCGGTAATTTCCATCAACTTAAGCGGACTGGAAGGCAACCCTGGATTTAAGATTACACCTTCTCTCGCACTCCGTGGCGTATATGCGGCTATATTTGGAGATATTTTCATGAAATGTACTTACAGACTTCGCCCTTACGAAGCCGAAAAAGGTGCTGTAAATGCCATGCATGAGAAATGGAAGAAAGTCTGCATTGACTTTTTATCTTCCGGATATCCGTCCAGACGCAAATTCAAGAAACTGTGCCGTGAGATCATCGAAGACTTTGACAACAACATTAAACTGTTGGATATTAAGAAACCGCGTGTCGGTGTTGTTGGAGAAATTCTTGTCAAATTCCTTCCGGCGGCAAACAACTATCTTGTAGAACTTCTGGAAAGTGAAGGTGCCGAAGCTGTTGTTCCGGATCTTCTGGACTTCCTGCTTTATTGCTTCTATAACCAGAACTTCAAGGTAGAAAAACTTGGATTTAAGAAATCCAAAGCCACACTCGGCAATCTTGGTATCAAGGCACTGGAGTGGTTTCGTGCACCGGCAACAGAGGCATTCAAAGCAAGTAAACACTTCGATCCACCGGCTAAGATCGAAAATCTTGGCAAGATGGCTTCCAAGATCGTATCTCTCGGAAACCAGACCGGTGAAGGCTGGTTCCTGACCGGCGAGATGTTAGAGTTGATCCACAGTGACGCACCGAACATTGTGTGTACACAGCCGTTTGCCTGCCTGCCAAACCACGTCGTAGGAAAAGGCGTTATCAAGGAACTGCGCAGACGCTACCCACAGTCCAACATTGTCGCTATCGACTTTGATCCGGGCGCCAGTGAAGTAAACCAGCTGAACCGTATCAAACTGATGCTGTCTACGGCTAATAAGAATTTAAATCAGTAATAAAGTTTCAATATAAAAACGACACAGAGAAAAATTACTTTTAATTTATTCTCTGTGTCATTTTTTATTTCCAATTACACCAGAAATTACGGCATCATACATATTTCAGTATATCCGCAACATCTGCCTCTACATAATCGGCTCCTGCCTGTGCAAATTCTTCTTTGTCTCCGAATCCATATAAAATGCCAAGACAGTCTATTCCAATCTTATGCGCGCCGATAACATCATATTCTCTGTCTCCGATCATAAGCACATTTTTCAGATCTGTAATGCCATTTTCACGAAAAGCATATTCTATCACTTCCGCCTTCGTCCCTCTGCCACCATCCAGTTCCATTCCGGCAACGTATGTGAAATACGGCGTAAGCGAGAAATGATCCATAATCTGTTTTGCATATACTTCCGGTTTGGAAGTTACCACCAGAGCTTTTTTTCCTGCTTGTTTAACGGCTTTCAGCACATCAGGTATCCTATCATACAGCTTACACTCAAAAATGCCTTTGTCCTGATAATACTCGCGGTAAGCGTCAACCGCTTTCCAGCTTTCTTCTTCAGAAAATCCATAATATTTTGTAAAAGATTCCGTAAGCGGCGGTCCGATAAACGCATACAGTTTCTCACGTTCCGTCTCCTCGATTCCGAATTTCTTCAACGCATAAATAACTGAATTGATAATCCCTTCTGACGAATCAATTAATGTCCCGTCCAGGTCAAATAAAAATGTGTTATATTCCATGAGCTTCTTCCCCCTGATTTATTTTATCATATAGCGAATCAGACATAGAATCAGCAAATGCACCGGATAAAATATATAGAAAAACCACCGGTTCCACTTTCTGAACTTTGTCATCTGATTTCCATTATAATAGCACAAAAGTATAATCCCGGACAAGGCGATTCCAAGTCCGTTTCCGCAGGCGAGGCATGCCGCTTTAAAAATTCCATGCGCACTTATATAGGTACTGAAATTTAAAATCATAAATAAAATTATCACGATCACATAACTCTTTGCAAGCTCTTTTTTCCTACCACGATAACGGACAAATAAATACACGCCAAGTGGCGCAATTAATTTCCAACAACAAAAGAAACTGGTTGCAAAAATCAGAACCAGAGAAATCCTGTGTTCCCACTCTGCCATCGGGCGTTCTATAAGCTCCGGAACCGCCAGGCATAAAAGCAATGTAAACAGCATATTTAACTGTCCATCCCGAAACGCCATACTATATGGAATCTGCGAAAGGACTGCAAAAACAAGTAATCTTCCTGCATAATTTTTCCGGCTTCTCGTGTAATAATACCCTTCCACAAGAAAATAGCACATGGTCATTGCTGCAAAATATCCGATGTCGCTTAAGCTCTCATATAAAAAATTGCCCGGTGTCAAGAACATCCGGGCAATATGATTGCAAACCATTGTCAGAATTGCAATGTATTTACATGTATCACGGTTCATTATTTCACCAGTAAAGAAGCGCCATTCATCTCTTTTGGCTGCTCCATACCCATTAATTCGATCAGTGTTGGAGCGATATCAGCCAGGCATCCACCTTCTCTTAATTTGTAAGCCGGATCAGCATTTACAAGGATAAACGGTACCGGGTTTGTTGTGTGGGCGGTAAATGGTTCTCCTGTCTCATAATCAATGAGCTGTTCTGCATTTCCGTGATCAGCACAGATGAACATCTGTCCGTTAACTTCTTTCAAAGCTTCCACCGCCTTGCCAACACACTCATCAACTGCTTCCACTGCCTTAATCGCAGCTTCCTGTACTCCGGTATGTCCTACCATATCCGGATTTGCAAAGTTGATGATGATAACATCATACTTATCAGATTTGATCGCAGTTGTTAATTTGTCGCATACTTCGTATGCACTCATCTCCGGTTTCAGATCATAAGTTGCTACTTTTGGAGATTTAACGAGAATTCTGTCTTCGCCCTCATTCGGTTCTTCCACTCCGCCATTGAAAAAGAATGTTACATGTGCATATTTCTCTGTCTCTGCAATACGTGCCTGTTTCAGACCGTGTGCAGCCAGATACTCACCGAATGTATTTGTAATCTCTTCTTTGACAAATGCAACCAGTTTATTTTCGATCGTAACATCATATTCTGTAAAGCATACAAATGTTGTTTTTACTCTGTCGCCTCTCTCAAATCCGTCAAATGCGTCATCACAGAAAGTTCTTGTGATCTCTCTTGCACGATCCGGACGGAAGTTAAAGAAAATAACAGAATCATCATTTTTAATCGTTGCAACCGGTTTCCCGTCTTCAACAACAACGGTCGGCAGAACAAATTCATCTGTTGTATCTTTGTCGTAAGAAGCCTTGATTCCTTCCGGTCCGCTTACTGCCTGCTCGCCTTCACCGCAGACAAGTGCACGGTATGCTTTCTCGACACGATCCCAGCGGTTATCACGATCCATAGCATAGTAACGTCCCATAACCGATGCAACTTTACCTACACCGATTTCTTTCATCTTAGCTTCCAGTTCTTCTACATATTCTTTACCGGATGCCGGTGGTGTGTCACGTCCATCCAGGAAGCAGTGTACATATACTTTCTCGATGCCCTGTCTCTTTGCCAGTTCCAGAAGTCCGTAAATATGTGAATTATGACTGTGTACTCCACCATCAGATACCAGTCCGAAAAGATGCAGTGCGCTGCCATTATTCTTCACATTCTCGCACGCAGCAAGAAGCGCTTTATTTTCAAAGAAGTCTCCATCCTGGATTGCTTTTGTGATCTTTGTCAGATCCTGATATACGATTCTTCCGGCTCCCATATTCAGATGTCCGACTTCTGAGTTACCCATCTGTCCATCCGGAAGACCTACTGCCATTCCGCTTGCATTTCCTTTTACAAAAGGATATTCTGCCATTAATTTATCCATAACCGGTGTGGCTGCCTGCGCGACTGCATTACCGTTTGTATTCTCATTTAATCCATAACCATCCAAAATCATTAAAACTGTTGGTTTTTTACTCATAAAATATTGTATCTCCTTTCTCGTTTTTTGCAATTAAAAACTGCTTCGATTCCTGCATACAGAAATCGAAGCAGTCAAAATACTTATTATTTGTAATTTACAATCTTGCCAAAGTCAGCTTTCAGGGAAGCTCCACCGACAAGACCACCGTCGATATCTGCCTGTGCAAATAATTCAGCAGCATTTCCTGCATTTACAGATCCACCATACTGGATGCGGATTGCTTCTGCTGTTGCCTCGTCATATACTTCAGCGATGCATGCACGGATTCCTGCGCATACTTCTTCAGCCTGCTCTGTTGTAGCTGTCTTACCTGTTCCGATTGCCCAGATTGGCTCATAAGCGATAACTGCTGTCTTAGCCTGATCTGCTGTAACATTCTGGAATCCGACTTTAACCTGCTGGCGAATGAAATCCATTGTTACACCCTGTTCTCTCTGCTCAAGCGTCTCTCCACAACACATGATCGGTGTAAGACCATGTTCAAATGCTTTGAGGACTTTTTTATTAACAGTCTCATTTGTCTCTGCGAAATATTCTCTTCTCTCAGAGTGGCCGAGAACAACATATTTAACACCAGCGTCTGTGAGCATTGCCGGAGAGATTTCTCCTGTGTAAGCTCCGCTTTCTTCAAAATACATATTCTCTGCTCCGACTTCAATGTTGCTTCCTTTACATGCTTCTACAACCGGAATGATATCAATTGCAGGTACGCAGAATACAACATCTACTTCTTCGTTAGCAACTAATGGTTTTAATTCTTCAACCAAAGCAACTGCTTCACTTGGAGTTTTGTTCATTTTCCAGTTTCCTGCTACAATTTTCTTTCTAGCCATTTTTATCTCTCCCTAATTTTATATTTGTAAGTCTTTACTTATCATTTGCAGCTGCAACACCCGGCAGTTCCTTTCCTTCCAGGAACTCTAAGGATGCACCGCCACCAGTAGAGATATGAGTCATCTTATCACCGTATCCAAGCTGGTTAACAGCTGCTGCAGAATCGCCGCCGCCGATAATTGTAGTAGCTTCTGTATCAGCAAGCGCTTTTGCTACTGCTTCTGTTCCTTTTGCAAAGTTCGGCATCTCGAAACATCCCATTGGTCCGTTCCATACAACTGTCTTTGCGTCTTTTACTGCATCACAGAAAATCTTGATCGTTTCTGGTCCGATGTCAAGTCCTTCCCATCCGTCCGGAATCTCGCCACGTTTTACAACTTTGATATTTGCATCGTTAGAGAAATCATCTGCGATTACGTTATCTACAGGAAGAAGAAGTTTTACACCTTTTTCTTCTGCTTTCTTTTTCATGTCCAGTGCATACTGGCAGTAATCTTCTTCCAGAAGGGACTTACCAACTGTACCACCTTCTGCTTTTGCAAATGTATAAGACATTCCACCACCAATGATCAGTGTGTCAACTTTGTCAAGCAGGTTGTTGATTACAGAAATCTTGCTGGATACTTTGGCTCCTCCAAGGATCGCAACAAACGGTCTTGTCGGATTGTTTACTGCATTTCCGAGGAAATCGATCTCTTTCTGCATAAGATATCCTACAACTGCTGTATCCACATATTTTGTAACACCCACATTGGAACAGTGCGCACGATGTGCTGTACCAAATGCATCATTTACAAATACATCGCAAAGAGAAGCGAGTTCTTTGCTGAATGCATCCCCGTTCTTTGTCTCTTCTGCTCTGTAACGGGTATTCTCAAGAAGAATAACATCTCCGTCTTTCATTGCAGCTACTGCTGCTTTTGCATTCTCGCCTACGACTTCTCTGTCTGCTGCAAATTTAACTTCCTGTCCGAGCAGTTCTGATAAGCGTACTGCAACCGGTGCCAGAGACAGCTCCGGTACTGGCTCTCCCTTCGGCTTTCCAAGGTGAGAACAAAGAATAACCTTACCTCCGTCTGCAATCAGCTTCTTGATTGTTGGAAGAGCTGCTACAAGACGATTCTCATCTGTGATCTTACCATCGATAAGCGGTACGTTAAAATCGCATCTTACGAGTACCTTTTTTCCTTTTACGTTGATGTCATCAACTGATTTTTTGTTAAGCATATCGTTTACCTCCTAATATTCAAAAAAAGAGGCCCGGTCCAATAAGACCGGACCCTTTTTTGAGTCATAATTAAGCTAATTCAGAGAAGTATTTGATTGTTCTTACCATCTGGCTTGTGTAAGAATTCTCATTGTCATACCAAGATACAACCTGAACTTCTGTTGTTCCGTTGTCTAATGGCAGAACCATTGTCTGAGTAGCATCAAATAAAGAACCATATCTCATTCCTACGATGTCGCTTGAAACGATCTCATCTGTGTTATATCCGAAAGACTCTGTAGAAGCTGCTTTCATAGCTGCATTTACTTCGTCAACTGTAACTGTTCCGTCAACAACTGCTGTAAGAATTGTTGTAGATCCTGTAGGTGTTGGAACACGCTGAGCAGATCCGATTAATTTTCCATTTAATTCTGGAATAACAAGACCGATTGCTTTTGCAGCACCTGTGCTGTTAGGTACGATATTAACTGCAGCAGCACGGGATCTTCTTAAATCACCTTTTCTCTGCGGTCCGTCAAGTGTCATCTGATCTCCTGTGTAAGCATGGATTGTGCACATGATACCAGATTTGATAGATGCAAGGTCGTTCAATGCTTTAGCCATTGGAGCTAAGCAGTTTGTTGTACAAGAAGCTGCGGAAATAACTGTGTCTTCCGGTTTCAGTTCTGTATGGTTTACATTGTATACGATTGTAGGAAGATCGTTTCCTGCCGGTGCGGAAATAACAACTTTTCTTGCTCCTGCTTTGATGTGTGCAGATGCTTTCTCTTTAGATGTGTAGAAACCTGTACACTCAAGGACAACGTCTACTCCGATTTCTCCCCAAGGAAGTTCCTCAGCGTTAGCCTTTGCATAAATTTTGATTTCTTTTCCGTCAACAATGATGGAATCTTCTGTAGCTTCTACTGTATCAGCCAGTGCATATTTTCCCTGTGATGAATCATATTTTAACAGGTGAGCAAGCATCTTAGGAGATGTTAAGTCGTTGATTGCAACTACTTCATATCCCTCTGCTCCAAACATCTGTCTGAATGCCAGACGTCCAATACGTCCAAAACCATTAATCGCTACTTTTACTGCCATGATCAATTCCTCCTAAAGTTTATTCTAACTATACTTTATTGTGAACGCTTTAACATTTTAAAGCACTCCCAACTGGCTTAATTGTACTAAATCTGGTACAAAAGTTCAAGTGTCTTCTATATTTTTATGAAAGTTGCTTAAAAACAGGCTTTCTTTGCTTAAATTCTGTATAATATGTAAAACCGCATGCCCGCAATATGCCATTTGCCTTGTCAAAATCCCATGCAATATGCTCCGGACAGTGTCCGTCTGCACCGACTGTGATGATCTCTCCACCTAACTCCCGGTATCTTTTTAATACATCCGGGTGTGGGTGTGCATATGGAAGTCCATATTTTAATCCTGCCATATTGAGTTCAAGTCCTTTGCCTTTTGCAATGATATTTTTCAGGATCTCATCGATCAGCTCTGCATATTTCAGATACGAATATGCCTGTTCTTTATCTTTTCCATAACGGATCATATAATCCAGATGTCCGAGCACATCATAATCTTCATAAATACGGACATCTTCCAGCATCTCTTCCAGAACTTCCCGGTAAACTTCTTCATCTGTTTTTCCATCAAAGATCTCTCCGTGTGCGATATCCAGTTTATGTGTGGAATGTACGGATCCAATCACAAAATCAAATGGATATTTTTTTACAAATTCCCGGTAAAACGGTTCCAGATAAGGCTGAAGTCCGATTTCTACACCGATCCGTACATCAATCTTATCTTTGTATTTGTCCCGCAGCGGCGGCATTACTTTAAAATATTCTTCCGGCTTAAACACTTCTTCCGGTCCCCATGCAAAATCATCTTTGTCGTGGTGATCCGTAAAACAGACTGCCTGAAGCCCTTTGGCTATCGCACCAAGGATCATCTCCTCCGGTGCGGATTTTGAATCATGTGAAAAATTCGTATGCATATGCACATCTGCCCGCATCATCGCATTTCCTCCTGTCACTGTTTTTCATTTACTGTTTCGTATTCTCTAGCTGTCTCCGATGATCGTTCCACCGCCAAGCACATAATCCTGGTCATAGAGGACAACTGCCTGTCCCGGCGTAATTGCTCTCTGCGGTTCTTCAAATGTACAGAGGATCTCATCTTCCCCTGTTTTCTCCACCATGCACCAGGCGCCTCTGTGATTATAACGGATCTTCGCCCAGACGCGTTTCGGTTCTTTAAGGTTCTCCACAGACATGAAATTAACCGCATTGGCACGGACATAACGCGACATGGACTCTTCATTGGAACCAACTACTACTTCATTCGTCTCCGGTCTGATCTCAAGGACAAATACCGGATATCCGAGAGAAAGTCCGAGACCTTTTCTCTGTCCTACTGTATAATGGATGATTCCTTTATGTCTGCCTACAACAGTTCCATCACTTGTTACGAAATTGCCCGGCTGTATCTTCTCTCCGGTATACTCTTCTATATAAGAAGCATAATCTCCATCCGGAACAAAACAGATATCCTGACTGTCTGGTTTGTGCGCCACCTGAAGTGCGACTTCCGATGCAAGCTCACGGATCTGGTCTTTCGTATATTCCCCGACTGGCATAAGTGTTCTCGCAAGCTGGTCCTGCGTCAGATTATAGAGTGCATAAGTCTGGTCTTTTGCTCCGGTTGCGGATGTATGAAGCGCATAGCGTCCGTTTGGAAGCTGTTCGATCTTCGCATAGTGACCGGTTGCGATATAATCTGCTCCGATATCCAGGCTTCTCTTCAGGAGAGATTCCCATTTTACATATCGATTACAGGCAATACACGGATTCGGTGTCCTTCCATTTTTATATTCATTTACAAAATAATCAATGACATGTTCTTTGAATTCTTCCTTGAAATTCATAACATAATAAGGGATACCGATTGCTGCTGCTACACGTCTGGCATCGTCTACGGCGCTTAAACCGCAGCATCCGCCATTCTCTTCCTGGACAAATTCATCTTCATCCTGCCAGATCTGCATCGTTACCCCTACTACATCGTATCCCTGTTTTTTTAAAAGCCAGGCAGCCACGGAGGAGTCAACTCCTCCTGACATGCCTACAACTACCTTCTTTTTATCCATGCTTTTTTCCATGTTTGTCTCCCGGCTTTAATATTCCTCTTCTTCGTCCTCTTCACCTTCGTGAATATCAGACTTTGGTTTCTCTAATCCTTCGATCGTAATACCATTTTTTGTTGCATAGTCCCAGAGTGCTGCATGAATTGCTTCTTCTGCAAGAAGTGAGCAGTGTACTTTTACCGGCGGAAGTCCGTCCAGCGCTTCCATTACGGCTTTATTTGTTACCTCCATTGCTTCCTGGATTGACTTTCCTTTAACTAGTTCTGTCGCCATACTGCTTGTTGCTACAGCAGCTCCGCATCCAAATGTCTTGAATTTGACATCACGCACGATTTGGTTCTCATCGATATCAAGATAAATTCTCATGATATCTCCACATTTTGCATTACCAACTGTTCCTACTCCGCTGGCGTTCTCTATCTCTCCGACATTTCTCGGATGCTGAAAATGATCCATTACTTTTTCTGAATACATATTAAATTCCTCCTGTATCTTATATCTTGTCTGTGTCTTGTTATTTATTTCTGTTTCTTTACAAAATCTTCATATAATGGTGACATATTTCTTAGGTGTGCCACGATCTCTTTCAGATTATCCACAACGTAATCAATATCTTCTTTTGTGATCTCTTCGTTGATCGTCAGTCTCAAAGAGCCATGTGCGATTTCATGAGGCAGTCCGATTGCAAGTAGTACATGGGAAGGATCAAGAGATCCGGATGTACATGCAGATCCGCTGGATGCACAGATTCCTTTCATATCCAGCATGATCAGAAGAGATTCTCCTTCTACAAACCGGAAACTGAAGTTGGCATTGTTTGGAAGTCTGTCAGTTCTGTGTCCATTCAGACGGCAGTATGGAATTTCTTTCAATACACGATCAATCAGATAATCTCTGACCTCGATCTCTTTTGCCACTCTCTCTTCTCTTGTATTCGCAGCACGCTTTGCAGCTGTTCCGATTCCGACAATTCCAGGAACATTTTCTGTACCTGCACGACGTTTTCTCTCCTGTGCTCCACCATGAACGAAAGAACGGATCTTCACACCTTTACGGATATAAAGAAAACCGATTCCTTTCGGTCCGTTAAATTTATGTCCACTTGCACTGAGCATGTCAATATGACACTCGTCTACATTAATTGGGAGCTGTCCATATGCCTGTACTGCATCTGTATGAAATAAAATACCGTGCTCTTTGGCAATCTCACCGATTTCTTTGATCGGCTGGATCGTTCCGATCTCGTTATTTGCAAACATAACAGAAATCAGGATGGTTGTCGGACGGATTGCTGCTTTTAATTCATCCAGTTTTACTTTTCCGTCTTCATCTACATCTACATAAGTAACTTCAAATCCTCTTTTTTCCAGATACTGTGCAGTGTGAAGGATCGCATGATGCTCGATCTTTGTTGTAATAATGTGATTGCCTTTCCCTGCATATGCTTCTGCTGTTGCTTTCAACGCCCAGTTGTCAGATTCTGAACCACCTGCTGTGAAATAAATTTCATTTGCACTGGCTCCAAGTGTATCAGCAATTGCTTCTCTCTGTTTGCTGATCATTTCTTTATTACCGGACGAAAAGCTGTAAACGCTGGAAGGATTTCCATAATGCTCTGTAAAATAAGGAAGCATTGCATCTACGACTTCCGGTGCTGTTTTTGTTGTTGCTGCGTTATCAAGATATAACAGTTTACCCATGATAAATTCCTCCATTTTCTATTCTGAATGAGTACACTTCGTATGATCATATACACCGTGTGGATTCATTTCTTTGCTTTCTTTTACCAGTTCATCTAACATCATCTCATCAACTGCATGATTGATGCTGTCGTTGATCCTCTGCCAGACATATTTGGTTACACAGCCTTCAGAAGCCATACATCCTTCTTCTGAAAAAAAAGCTGCACATTTGACCGGTTCCAGACTTCCTTCGAGTGCCCGCAAAATATCTCCCACTGAAATCTCACTGGAATCTTTTGCCAGTACATACCCGCCGGAGGCTCCCCGGATACTCTTCACCAGACCTGCTTTCTTCATCTTAGCCACGAGCTGCTCCAGATACCGTTCGGAAATTCCCTGTCTCATTGCAATACTTCCAATAGAAACCGGTTCCTCTTCACTGTATCTGGCAAGATCTATCATTGCCCTTAAGCCATATCTGCCTTTCGTGGAGAGCTTCATCTCATCACCTTCTTTAATTCCTACCAATTCAATTCCCACTAAATTACTAGGATTTTTTCCTTTTGTAGAATAGCACCCTCTTAAAGTTCTGTCAAGGACTTCATTCAAATATAATATAATAATATTTTCAGCGGTTTTCCGACCGAAAGGAGTCTGTTTATGACAGAGAAACATATCATCCTGAAAGGAACATTCGTTCTGACCCTTGCCGCTTTTATATCACGATTCCTCGGTTTTTTCTACCGTATGTATTTAAGTCACACCTTCGGTGAAGCAAATGTCGGACTGTATCAGCTCATTTTCCCGGTCTATACACTGGGGATTGCCATAACGTGCGCCGGAATCCAGACTGCGCTTTCCCGACATGTTGCCGGTTACGTTGCTAAAGGGAAAAAAAAAGAAACAGACCTGCTTCTTTTTACTTCTATGATTTATACTGTTTTTCTCTCGGTGATTCTTATGCTTTTTACGCAGCACTATGCGCATGACATCGCATGTACGCTGTTGAAAGAACCGGCATGCAAACCCCTGCTGCTCCTGCTCTCTTACTGTTTTCCTTTTGCTGCCATCCACTGCTGTATCCTCGGCTATTATTTCGGTATGAAACAGGCTAAAATTCCCGCCTGGTCTCAACTTCTGGAACAGTCTGTCCGAATTCTTTCTGTATATGCAGTCTATTCTTTTGGCATCCGACACGGGCAGCATTTTTCTGTCTCCGTTGCAGTACTTGGAATGATCGCAGGCGAAGCTGCCGCAGCATGGTATTGTCTCCACAGTTTAAATTCATATTCCGAGACATTATCATCCCGCAAATCAACAGACATCCTTTTTCTCCGAAGGCTGTGCTGTCTGGATAATTTAAAGGCATTTCTTTCACTGCTTCGTTTTTCAATTCCGCTTACCGTAAGCCGGATCATGCTTACACTGCTGCAATGTCTGGAGGCATTCTCCATTCCATGGAATCTACAATATTACGGTCTGGATCGGAATGAATCTCTTCGTATCTACGGTGTGCTGACCGGAATGGCACTTCCGTGTATCCTGTTTCCAAGTGCGCTGACCGGATCTCTTGCAACAATGATCCTGCCATCTGTTGCACAGATTGAAGCAGAAAACAATACCCAAAAATTACGTCGTCTGATACGTAAAGTGACAACTACGTGCATTTTGCTCGGAAGCACATGTTGTATCCTGCTTCTGCTTTCAAGCTCTTTTATAGGAGTATGTCTCTTTCACAGTCCTTTAGCATCCAGATACATTTTTACACTCGCATGGATCTGTCCATTTCTGTATACGAATACAACATTTATCAGTGTTTTAAACGGAATCGGTAAAGCTGGCATATCCCTTTTCATCAATATGTTTACAATACTCATCCGTATTGCAAGTATCTATCTCAGCATCCCGGCATACGGAATCCGAGGATACCTGACTGGACTACTGTTAAGCCAGATATTTATGTTTTGTTTCTGTTTCATTTATCTGCATTATCATTACAGATTCAATGCGAACCGAAGGACAGCTGGGCTCACATAGCATTCCAGGAAAATACCGATAGCAAACAAAATTAACACGCCAGTTGTCTTATTTATATTCCAGCGATTTACAACAGGATAATTCAGTAAATAGATCAATATTGCCATATATGCCGCGACATAGAAAGGCATATGTGGCAGCAGTGCCAGCACGCAGATAAATATTCCTTTTATTCCAAGTTGTAAGACTGCTGCGCAGAACAATACGCCTGCCAGAAAACCTGTCCATAGAAAAAACAGTACCGCACTTGCCTTTTTCCATCTTGTTGCCCCTGCAAGCGTAAGAATGCAAAGAGGTAACAGGCGCATACGCACAATGTACCATATATATTCCAGTCCAGGTACGCACACTTTCACACTCTCTGTTAAATGATTTTCTGCAAATATTCCCATCTGCATGATGGACTCCTGCGCAATCAAATTCGCATATAGGATTCCTGCCATCACTCCCGCAGCATATACTGCTACCCAGATTTTTGTATATTCACGCATTGCCACGCCTCCCGACCTAAAGATAATTTATTATATGTCAGGATTCTTCTTACTAATGACAGTGTTTTTTAAGAGGCTTATCTAAAATAAATACATTTAATGACAGTATTTGGATTCGTATGCCAAAATTGAGGCGATTGTCTTGGAATCTTCAATCTTGCCGGTAAAGATCATCTCCCTTAACTCCTCCAATGTATATGCCTTCACCTGGATAAATTCATTCTCATCCAAATGTTGTTTCGCAGGTTTGAGATCCCTTGCAAGAAAAATCTCTACCTTTTCATCACAAAATGCAACCGTTGTACGCAGATCCATAAGCCACTCTATATTCTCCGCCCTGTAGCCGGTCTCTTCTTCCAGTTCTCTTCTTGCGCATTCGATTCCAGGCTCTCCTGGTGCATCCAGCTTTCCTGCCGGGATTTCCAGTGTATCCCGCTCCAGTGCATTACGGTACTGTGTAACCATCAGAATCTTGCCGTCATCCATAACCGGAATTACGGCAGCCGCTCCGTCATGGTGAATAAAATCCCAGTCTTCATGATTGCCATTCGAAAATTCCATACGGTCTTTGTATATTTTTAGAACTGTTCCTGTATAAGCCAGTTCTCTGCTTACTCTTTTTACTTCGTTGCTCATAATTTACCTCCTTGCCACAACAAAAGGCAGAACCGATATTCACCGATTCTGCCTCTATTTTATCTTCTACTTGGCATAGTCTGTAACACGTGATTCACGGATTACATTGACTTTGATCTGTCCAGGATATTCGAGTTCAAACTCGATCTGTTTTGCTATATCTCTGGCCATTAATACCATATCTGCATCAGATACTTGTTCTGGAACTACCATAACACGAATCTCTCTACCTGCTTGAATTGCAAAAGATTTATCAACACCCTTGAACTGGTTGGTGATATCTTCTAATTGTTTTAACCTGTTTGTATATGTTTCTAATGTTTCTCTTCTCGCACCCGGTCTTGCAGCAGAAATCGTATCTGCAGCCTGTACAACACATGCAATCAGAGTTTCCGGTTCTACATCTCCATGATGTGCTTCGACAGCATTAATAACCGTTGCAGACTCTTTGTATTTTCTACAAAGATCCACACCAATCTGAATATGCGATCCTTCTACATCATGATCTATAGATTTACCGATGTCGTGCAGAAGTCCTGCTCTCTTAGCAGTACGGACATCCAGTCCGATTTCCCCTGCAAGAAGTCCAGATAACTGTGCAACTTCCATAGAATGTTTCAGCGCATTCTGACCATAACTTGTTCTGAACTTCATACGTCCAAGAAGCTTGATCAGTTCCGGATGGATTCCGTGAACACCGACTTCTAACGCTGCTGCTTCTCCTTCTTCACGAATCATCGTATCGACTTCTTTCTGTGCCTTTTCCACCATCTCCTCAATTCTTGCCGGATGAATACGTCCGTCAACAATTAATTTTTCAAGTGCAATACGTGCAACTTCTCTTCTTATTGGATCAAATCCGGATAAGACAACTGCTTCCGGTGTATCATCAATAATCAGTTCAACACCTGTCATCGTCTCCAGTGTACGAATATTACGTCCCTCTCTACCAATAATTCTGCCCTTCATCTCATCACTTGGAAGCTGTACTACGGAAATCGTAGTCTCAGCAACATGATCCGCGGCACAGCGCTGAATAGCAGTTACTACATATTCTTTTGCTTTCTTGTCCGCTTCTTCCTTTGCCTGGGCTTCCAGTTCTTTTACCATCTTGGCAGTGTCATGTTTCACATCTTCTTCAACAGTTTTCAACAAATATTCTTTTGCTTGTTCGGAGGTAAGTCCTGAGATTCTTTCTAGTTCCTGTACCCTTTGCTTACTCAGCTCGTCTACTTTAGTTTCACGCTGTCTGAGCTGTTCTTCCTTTGCTGCAAATCCTGCTTCACGCTTTTCTATAGCATCTGCCTTCTTGTCCAAAGTCTCTTCCTTGGAAAGTACACGCTTCTCATAACGCTGTAATTCAGCTCTGCGTTCCTTTGTCTCTTTTTCAAGTTCATTCTTGTTCTTGATAGACTCTTCTTTAATTTCCAAGAGAGACTCCTTTTTCTTTGCCTCAGCCGTCTTCACTGCATCATCAATGATCTCACGCGCCTTTGATTCTGCATTTCCGATCTTCGATTCTGCATTCTTACGCAGATTCGAAACTGTAACAAAATGACTGATGATTACACCTGCTATGACAAGCACTACTGTAACAGCAATCATAATTCCGTCCGGCACAGGAGCACCTCCTTATTTAATTTTTATTGTAAAAATACAACGTACAAATACAACACTTAAATTTTATACTGTTTTACCAAAGATGTCAAGCGCTCCCCTCAGAAACTTGTATTACTTGACGTATGTCTTCATAGCGGAATCCTTTTCTCGTCAGATAGCCCAGTATTTTGCGGGTTTGCACATGATCCGCCGTCTCCGGGTCATAATGCTTCTTTGCAAGAAGAGTCATGATCGCATGTCTGGCATCTTCATGCCCGTAGCACTCTTCCATCGCCTCGTCGATCTCATCTCTTGCGATTCCCTTCTCTGCCAACGCCGCATAAATCTCTCTCTTGCTCTTTTTATCCTTCCTGCTGTCGATAAAGCTGCGGGCATAAGCCGCATCATTGATATAACCGAAAGACTTCACATAAGCAATTACTTCCTTCACGATATCATCCGGATAGCCTCCACGCTTAAGCTTCGTACGGAGTTGCTCCTCCGTTCTCCCCATATCTGTCAGTAAATGCATGGCTCGAAGCTTTGCACGTTTCAGTACAATCTCACTCCGGATCTTCTGATATATGTCTTCTGTTATCTCCCGGCTCTCTGCCAAATGATACCGCTTAACCTCTCCCTGATAGAGAACAAATGCCGGATGTTCATCTATATAGATGCGGAACTTTGTCTTTGTCAGTGGTTCCACTCTGGTGACTGTCATTACTCTTTCTCAGCTTTCTTTGGAGTCTCTGTCTGTTCTTCTTCCTCTTCACCGTCTTCAAATGCATAGTGCTTGCGGATCTTGTGATCCAGTTCCTCCATGATATCCGGGTGTTCGGTCAGATAGTTCTTGGCATTCTCACGTCCCTGCCCGATCTTATCACCATTATACGCAAACCAGGATCCACTCTTGCTTACCAGTCCAAGGTTTACTGCGAGATCAAGGATGTCTCCTTCTTTGGAGATTCCCTTACCAAACATAATATCAAATTCTGCTTCCTTAAACGGAGGCGCAATCTTATTCTTCACAATCTTCACTCTTGTACGGTTACCGATCATCTCACCACTCTGCTTCAATGTTTCAATTCTTCTGACATCCATACGGACAGATGCGTAGAACTTCAGTGCACGTCCGCCGGTAGTTGTCTCCGGATTGCCAAACATAACACCGACTTTTTCACGCAGCTGGTTAATAAAGATCACGACGCAATTGGACTTGCTGATTACAGGCGTCAGTTTACGCAACGCCTGAGACATCAGTCTTGCCTGCAGACCAACGTGTGAATCTCCCATATCTCCTTCGATCTCCTGTCGCGGTACAAGAGCCGCTACCGAATCAATAACAATAATATCCATAGCTCCGGAGCGCACCATCGTCTCCGCAATCTCCAGCGCCTGGTCTCCACTGTCCGGCTGTGAGATATAAAGCTCATCAATATCTACACCGATATTCTTTGCATATACCGGATCCAGCGCATGCTCTGCATCGATAAAACCGGCAATACCGCCCTGCTTCTGCACTTCTGAAATCATATGAAGCGCAACCGTTGTCTTACCACTGGACTCCGGTCCGTAAATTTCTACAATTCGTCCCTTCGGCACACCGCCCATACCGAGCGCGATATCCAGACTCAGAGATCCTGTCGGAATTGTCTCAACTGCAACCTGTGCTGCCGGATCTCCCAGCTTCATAACCGTACCTTTACCGAAATCCTTCTCCAGCTTTGCAATGGCTGCATCTAATGCCTTCTTCTTATTCTCATTCTTTGTATCATTACCTGCCATAAAAGTTATCTCCTTCTCTCGTGACGAACGCATGTTCGTTTTTCTGTTTACAATAGTAGTACACTTGTTCTGTTTTGTCAATATACTTTCGTCTCTCTCTGTGAAATAATCCGGCGAAGTGCCGATGTTGAATTACAGAATGTATTTATATATTCAGCATGCTTAAATACATTTTTACTCTAGCATACTCTCCGGAACAAGTCAAAGAGAATTTCTGATATCGCCACACTTTATTTACACACGTCGATCCATTTCTTACACTGTCCGTATCGCTCCAGTTCCGGAATCGTAAGTTGGATCATGCTGTTGCCGCTTCCTGCTGCCGGATAGACCGTTTTATAAGCTTTGAGTGATTCATCCAGATATACCTCTACGCCTTCATTGACAGCAAACGGACATACGCCGCCGACCGCATGACCTACCAGCAGTTCTACTTCCTCGAATTTCAGCATATGCGCTTTGCTTCCAAACTCTGTACGGTATTTCTTATTGTCAATCTTCTTATCTCCTGCCGTTACGATCAAGATTACTTTTTCATCCAGATGAAAAGACAGTGTCTTAGCGATTCTTCCCGGCTCGCAGCCTAATACATCTGCTGCCTCTTCCACCGTTGCACTGGAACTATCTTTCTCCATGACTCTGTCTTCCATCCCATAATTCTTAAAATATGCTTTTACTTTTTCAATTGCCATGTTTTTATTCCTCGTTTTCGTCTTTTGTCATATGTAAAACATTATACTTTTTTCTTTGCACAAGCGCAACCGTCCCATATGAAATCCTTTTACCTGCAAAACCTGCCACTGATTGCTCCATCCTAATGCTATGGTGACAAAAACAGCTTTTTCATAACAAACGCAAGACATCCTCCCGGTGAACGGGCTTCTACCGTTTCATCTGCAATAACCGGGCAGGCACACACGGCTTTTCCGTTAAGGAAATACTGTACTTCACCAATCTGTTCTCCCTTTTTCACCGGCGCATGCAGATTCTTCGGAATCTTCTTTTTTACTTCCAATTTTTCATCTTTTCTCATCAGGATTTTCTCTGTTTCTTTCTGGATATGTGCCGTCAGATGTTCCCCTTTCTGGTATGGATTTCCTTTATTTACAGCATCCTTTATATATACCTGGATTCCTTCTTCATCCGGAAACTCTGCCTTTTGATAATTTTTCAGTCCATACTCCATCAGTTTTCTCGTATCTTTCCATTTATAAGAACGGTTCCCTGGCCACCCGCAGGCAAGAAGTACCACAATAAATGTCCGGTTATCACTTTTTAACGCTCCGATATAGCAGTATCCTGCTTTCGCTGTAAATCCCGTTTTTCCGCTTAGTGCCCCATCCATCATTTTCAAAAACGCATTATGATTCCGGCAGGAAAATGTCCTTGTCTGCTCGATGTTCTGGAACGAATACATCTCCTTTCGTGTAATCTCAAGAAACTGTTCTCGTTTTGGCGATTCTGTGATGCAATATCGGAAAATCCGTGCAAGATCTTCTGCTGTCGTCCGATGTGCACCTTTTTCATCTGTTCCATCCAGACCGTTCGGTGTCACAAAGTGTGTATCTTTGCATCCAATCTCTTTCGCTTTTTTATTCATTTCCACAGCAAATTCCTGTACACTCCCGGCAACGTTTTCCGCAACCAGCACTGCACTGTCGTTATGGGACTCCAGCATCAGCGAATATAACAGATCTTTCAGTCTGTAATTTTCTCCTTTCCGCACGCCGA
The DNA here is from genome assembly GCF_014287705.1 of Dorea hominis. Lineage (NCBI taxonomy): Bacteria > Bacillati > Bacillota > Clostridia > Lachnospirales > Lachnospiraceae > Dorea > Dorea hominis. The sequence continues at coordinate 76,937 of NZ_JACOOY010000001.1, forward strand.
GACGGACCTGTGGCTGTCGGCATGCCTTTTCTGATACTTTTACTTCACTGTCTGTTTTTCCTTCTTCCAGTGCCAGAATACACGTCATAATCTTCGTTGTGCTTGCCATCGGGCGCACCGCATTTCCTTCTTTTTCAAATAAAATACGCCCACTATCTGCATCCATCAGGACTGCCGACCGGGCGTATAACTGTTCTGCAAACTGTTCTCCCTCTGCTTTAACTGCAACCGGTTTCCGGCTCCACCAACTCACAAGAAAAACGATAAGCAAAATACATGCTCTGTTTCTTCTATTTTTCATATTGCACCGCCCATACATTACTATCCTAAATGTATGCAGACAGTCCAGAATCTATACATCTAATTTTAGCTGCACTTCTTCTTCCGCTTCTGATTTGAAATGCTCCACCTGTTCCGGATTCAGAACCGGAAGATCATCTACAGACTGGATACTGAATCTGCGCAGAAATTCTTCTGTCGTTCCAAACAAAATCGGTTTACCCGGCGCATCCAGCCTTCCCACTTCACAGGCAAGGTTATATTCCACCAGTTTATTCACTGCATGATCCGACTTCACACCTCTGATCTTTTCAACCTCCAGCTTCGTCACCGGCTGTTTGTACGCAATAATCGACAACGTTTCCAGCAGGACATCTGTAAGCACATACCGTCTCGGCTGTTTGGCGATACGGATCAGATAATCATAATTTTGCTTTTTCGTACATAACTGGAAAGAATCCTCCAGTTCTACGATCTGGATTCCACGGTCTTCTGCCTGGTATTTATCCATCATCTGATGGACGATCTTTCTTGTTGTCTCTTCATCGTGTTCAATGGCAGATGCAATCTTGCCAAGTTCCACAGAGTCTCCCATTGTAAATAAAATTGCTTCTATTGCGCTTTCTAATCTATTGATCTCCACTGTCTCCATACCTTTCTTCTCCTACATGCGAAGTGATCAGAATGTCATCAAACGGCTGTTCCTGACTGATACTGATCTGTCCTTCCTTCATCATCTGCAAAATCGCAAGAAATGTTACCACAACCTGTGTTTTTGAACTTTGCTTTGTCAGAAGACTCCGGAAACTAAAGTTTCTGTGTTCCTTTGCATACTCATAAACATAGCCAAGCTTGTCTGTCAGCGTCACTTCTTCTTTTTCGATTTTACCGAATTTGCTCCGCACCGGATCGACTTTGTCCACCTGACGTCTCATGACATCTTTGAAAATACGGTTCAGTTTTGCCAGCGTAAGATCTCCTAATAGCTTGTCCAGATCGACCGGCTCCACATATTCCATGACTTCTTCCGGAATAGTTGCTTCCTTGTACAGGATTCCTTCCGAATCTGTCTCTCTGTCCTTCAACTCATAGGACATGAATTTATACATCTTATATTCCAGTAACTGTTCTACTAATTCCTGTCTCGGATCTTCCTCTTCCCCGTCTTCCGTCACTTCTTTTGGAAGTAGCATCCGGCACTTAATATCCAGAAGCGTAGCCGCCATAACGAGGAACTCACTCATAATATTCAGATCTTCCCGTTCCATGGCTTTGATGTAGTCCATGTACTGGTTTGTGATCTCTACGATTGGAATATCATAAATATCTATTTTATTTTTGTCTATTAAATGTAAAAGCAGATCCAACGGACCTTCAAACACCTGTAGTTTTACCGGAATTCCCATTTCTCATCCTCACATTATTTTCATATACCGTAACTTATTTATTATACAGAATTTTCCTGTTAATTACAAGTTTTCAAATGCAATACGATAAATTCCGCCGGATTCCACAGACGGATATGAAATGTATGCGTTCCAAGACCTTTGCTTACAACACTGATTTTGTCGCCATCCCGGTACAGATCACCTGAATATTTCGGAAATAGTTCAAATGCCGGAGAAATAACCCCTAAGATTCCCGGTATTCTCACCACACCTCCATGCAGATGTCCGGACAGCACAAGATCCGCCCCCCACTTCTGATATGTCTCCATATAAGTTGGATTATGTGCAAGCAATACCTCGTACGTTGTCTCATCTGGCTGTCCGATCCGTTCGATTATTTCTTCCACAGTAAGCGTACCTTTCCGGAAACGCCGATAACAGGCTAACGGAATCTCCAGCCCGCGAAGTGTGATATTATACTCCGCAAAACGCACTGTTTCATTTTCCAGAAAATGTACTCCGTAAGCCTCCAATACTTCTTTGTATTCCACATAAGAATATTGATAATCTTCCGGGTTCTCTTTCATACGCTGCTCGTGGTTACCACTCGCACAATAAACCGGGCAGATCCCGGTTATTTCTTTTACAAAAGAAAGCGCCGGCGTATAATCGGTATCTTCTTTTCCGATCAACATATCACCGCCAATCCAGATAAAATCCGGATCAGACTCACGGATCGCTTTTACAAGGTTCTCATTATTCTGTCCGTATTGCTGATTATGAAGATCACTTAAAAATACAATTTTCTTTTCTTTCCCTTCCGGAATATTCAGTTTTTCAGATACGATCGCATAATCGGTTCTCTTAAAACAATGTACTTCTCTGTAAATCTCGATTCCGGCAAGAATAGCCAGAACGAGAATAATTTCTGCTATGATCTGCACGGCTTACTCTCCTTTTGCCCTCTTAAATGCCTGCAACAGTGTACGAATATCTGCGAATGCATAATCCGGCATATATTCTGTCTCTTTTAAGTCTTCCGGCTTTGCTTCCCCTGTATAGACGAGTGCCGTCTGCACTCCGGCATTGATGCCACAGGCAATATCCGTATACAAACGGTCTCCGACTACCAGCACTTCTTCCGGCCTGGCATTCACCTGTTCCATACACATCCGTACAATCTCCGGATTCGGTTTCCCGACATAATAAGGCGTCCGGTCAACCGTCACTTTTAACATTTCACAGATTCCACCACAATCCGGCACAAAGCCGAACGCTGTCGGACAACGGTAATCTGGATTTGTACCGATATAATCCACTTCCGTGCGAAGAAGCAATTCACAGGCTGTCTCGATTTTTCCATAATGAAGCGTCCGGTCAAATCCTGCCACAACACAGGCAACATCCGGCTCTACCTGCTCTGTTACAAACAATCCACATTCTTCTACTTCTTTTCTGAAAGATGGTGTACCGAGAACGAAAAGCTTTTTTCCGGCATAGTGCGCTTTCAAATACTCACAGGTTGCATAAGATGCTGTCATAAACTGGGATGCCTCCGCCCGGATCCCCCAGCGGGCAAATTTTTCTATATAATCTTTTCTGCTTTTCACAGAATTATTTGTGATATAAAAGGATTTTCCTCCAATTTCCTCTATATAATCCAGCAGTTCTTTTGTTCCGTCATATAAAGTCTCGTCCACTGCCAATGTTCCGTCTATGTCAAATAAAAAATATCTTTTGTCTTTCAGCATATATGTTCTCCTTCATTTCATTCAGTAACAGTATATAATTAATGTCAGGACTTTGCAAACAGAAAAGAAGACGCAAACTCCCGGATAACATCAAATAATCTCTGTCTGCCGATACTTTCTTTCGATACAACCGGAACAGTTCCAATCGACTTTCCATCCAGTGTATATTCTATTGTTCCCACTTTGTCACCTTTCTTCACCGGTGCATGCAGATTCTTCTTTATATGAAGAGAACGCTTGATTTTGGATATATCTTCTCCCTGTGACAGGACATAGGAAAACCTTTTTTCCGTCATAATTTTAAACATATCTTTTTTGCCGCGTATCAGTTTTATCTCTTTTAATTTCAGATTTTCTTTCTCCCGGTATACTTTGCATGAGCCGAATCCATATTCCAGAAGAGAAATGGCATCTTTCATCCGCTTCTTACTGTCATCTGCCGCCATGATCACTGCGATCAGTTCTACATCGTCTTTTTTTGCAGTCGCAGAAATGCAGAATTTTGCTTTTCCGGTAGAACCTGTTTTCAGTCCGGTTGCATATGCATAATGCCTGATCAGTTTATTCGTATTGCTAAGTCCGAATGTTGTCTTTCCTTTTTTCGTCTCGTGTGTAATGTCTTCCATCCAGATTTTGCAATACTTTTCAATCTGAGGGTGTTTACGCAGCATCTCTCTCGACATTTTTGCAATATCTCTTGCTGTTGTCTCATGTCCGTCTGTATCCAGACCGTTACAGTTCTTAAAATGTGTATGCATCATTCCCAGCTCTTCTGCTCGCTTATTCATCTGTCCGACAAACACTTTCTCACTGCCTCCGACATGTTCTGCCATTGCCACTGCCGCATCATTGGCGCTTGCCACAGCAATACATTTGATCATCGTCTTAACGCTCTGTGTCTCTCCCGGTTCAAGAAATACCTGGGAACCACCCATAGATGCAGCATACTCAGAAACGGTCACCGGATCTTCCAGTTTTATTTTTCCAGCATCCAGTGCGTCAAATACAAGCAGAAGTGTCATAATCTTCGTTACGCTTGCAGGCGGGCGTTTCTCATCTGCATTCTTTTCATACAAAACTTTCCCAGTCGATACTTCCATTAAAAGAGCAGACGGAGCCGATACCATTTCTTTTGTATCCTCTGTCTCCTTCTGCTCTTTTTCTTCATTATCTGTATTTTCTGTAGTTTCCCTTTCTTCTTCCGCCAGACTTAAGATACTGCTCTGGCAGGTCATCATAACAACCGCTAGCAAAAACACTATCCCTCTTTTTATAATCTGTTTCATCCGGCATCCACCAATTTTATGTAGTTACTACTAATATAATAAATGCTTACATAAAATATGAGTAAAATCTATTTTTCCTCCGGGTTCTCCTCTTCATACTTTTCTTTGTTTGCTCTTGCTGTTTCTATCGCTCTCTTGAAATAAATGATACTGCATCTAACCGTTATCACTGTTCCAATACCTGCCGCTGCAATTCCTTCTATACCACCTGCTTTAATTCCATTTATTACAGCACCTGCGCCAACACTACAGATCATCCATGCAGCTCCCATAGTTGCATAAAACAGTTCTACTTTCTTGCTGGAATGTCTGAGATTTTTTTCCGGCAGGTAACGTTCCAGATAGGAACCACACCACATGAACACTATAATAAGACCAATCAACAATATGCTTCGTCCTTTTAGTAGCAATACATTTCCTTCTGGCCAGAACAGTACATTCAACATCCATACCGGATCCCCCCATAATATCGGCAATAATATTAATACATATGGTAAAGTCATCAACAGATAAATAATCAGCTGAAACCTGTGCATCGTATTTTCTCTTACTGTTCCCATAAGCATCTTTTCGGTCTCTTCTTTATAATGCTCCGGTTCTATCTTTTTCCCGGCCAACAGTTCACTTACTTCGATATCCAGCTCTCTGCAAATCTCCTCGATCAGATTCACATCTGGAAAGGACCTTCCGTTTTCCCATTTGGAAACTGCACGGTCTGTTACATTCAGTCTGTCTCCTAATTCTTTCTGTGTCAGATTTTTTTCATGTCTGCACTGTGCTATAAATTTTCCCGTCTTCCGTACATCAATCATATTCTGTACTCCTCTCTGATTCACTGCCCATATCATAACATAATTTCTTATTTTTCTCACCACACTGTCAGTTGAGTTATATTTTCATCCTTCAAATTGTGTATTTCGCATGATTTTTTCTTGAAAATACAAGTTTTTCGTGTCATAATATAACACAATACATCTATAAGGAATGCTTATCATTAGAGGAGGTTTTAACATGCAAAAAAGAAGTAGTTTTTCCGGCAAGCTCGGTTTCGTACTGGCAGCCGCCGGATCTGCGGTAGGACTCGGTAACATCTGGCGATTCCCCTACCTCGCTGCAAAATATGGTGGAGGAACGTTTTTATTTATTTACCTGATCTTGGCAGTCACATTTGGTTTTACACTGATGACCGCAGAGATCGCAATCGGACGTAAGACAGGACTCAGCGCCATTGGTGCTTTCACTATACTTGATAAAAGATTCAAGTTTCTCGGTATTCTGGCATCAGCAGTGCCGATCATTATTTTCCCGTATTATTCCGTTATCGGTGGATGGGTTGTCAAATACTTTTTCGTATTTGTCACTGGTTCCGGTCACGCAGCAGCGGGCGACAGTTATTTTACAGATTTCATTGGCAGAACATTCGAACCGATCGGATGGTTTTTCTTGTTTATTGCAGTTACAGCAGTTATCGTTGGTTTTGGTGTAGAGCAGGGTATCGAAAAGGTCAGCAAATTCATGATGCCGATCCTCGTTCTTCTAACTCTGTTCGTTGCCTTATATGGACTGACGATCGACGGTGCCATGGACGGACTTTCTTACTATCTGAAACCACATATGGCTGACGTATCCGCGAAGACAATCCTTGCAGCTATGGGACAGCTCTTTTATTCCATGTCACTTGCCATGGGTATTATGATCACATATGGTTCCTATATGAAGAAAGAAAATCATCTGGAAAGTTCTGTACGACAGATTGAAATATTCGATACCGGTGTTGCTTTCCTTGCAGGTCTTATGATTATCCCAGCAGTATTCTCATTTTCCGGTGGTGACAGTTCTGCACTGCAGGCAGGTCCGGGGCTAATGTTCATTACACTTCCAAAAGTATTTGGCAATATGAAATTTGGCAATGTTGTCGGAACAGTATTTTTCCTGCTTGTGTTCTTTGCGGCGCTTACTTCCGCAATTTCACTGATGGAGACGATTGTATCAATCTTAAGAGATAAACTTGGCTGGACAAGAAAAGGAACCTGTGTGTTTGTAACAATTCTGGCACTTGTTATGGGTGTTCCGTCTTCTCTCGGATTCGGTCCACTCAGTTTCATTTCCTGGATGGGAATGTCTGTACTTGATATTATGGACTTTGTCAGCAACAGCGTACTAATGCCGATCGTAGCATTCTTCACCTGTATCTTTATCGGTTTTGTAATTAAGCCATCTACGATCGCAGACGAAGTAAAAGTGACAGATGGAACGTTTAAAGGCGAAAAATTATTTGCAGTTATGATCAAATGGATCGCTCCGATCTTCCTTGTGCTGATCCTCTTAAGTTCCGTAGCAAGTGCATTAGGAATCTTTACTCTGTAAGAAGTATATTGCAACTACAGGAATACATTATACACCAACAGCAGAATATGATAATTTGGGACTTTCTTCCCAAGATAAAACGGACAGGATTTCAGTTAATATTTTCTAAAATCCTGTCCGCTGTTTATTTGATTACCAGAAGCTCGTAAAAATCGCCATTGACTGACTGCCTTTTGAATCTTTCCATCCATAGACTGTCTGGCAAGATCTGAGCAGGCTTCTTTGCCTATCTCTTTCCACCCATATGGAATACCGCCAGTACACCCGGACCGGTATGGCTTCCAATCACGGTTCCGATATTATTGATAAGAATATTCTCCACTCCCATCTTCTCACGGACAACTTTTGCCAGATATTCTGCATCTTCCGGGCAGTCTCCATGTGTGATCATGATAATCTCATTATCCCATCCTTTTGAACGCTCTACAGACATATCTACAATCTTCTGGATAGAACGTTTTCTTCCTCTCTCTTTACCGATCACCTGCAGCTTACCTTCGTCATCTACATGGATGATCGGCTTAATCTGTACCATTGTTCCGAGAACTGCCGCTGTCTTTGACACACGCCCGCCTCTCTGCAGATGATGCAGGTCATCTACTGTGACATTGTGGCAGACATGTAATTTATTCTGCTCTACCCAGTCTGCAAGTTCTTCAACGGACATGCCTTCCTTCTTATGTTTCAGTGCATAATACAGAAGAAGTCCTTCTCCCATACAAGCACACAACGTGTCAATCACGATGATCTTACGCTCCGGATATTCTTCTTTCAGCTCTTCTGCCGCAATCCGCATACTGTTATATGTACCGCTGAGTCCGGAAGAAAATGCCAGATGAAGGATATCTTTTCCCTCTCTTACAATCTTCTCCAGACCTTCTTTTGCCTGCTCCGGGTTTACCTGTGTCGTCACAGCCATCTTTCCTTCTCTTAACTTTTGGAAAAATTCCTTTGACGTAAGACCTGACATATCATCATAAGTTTCCTTATCTATCGTATATTTTAACGGAATCACCGGAACAGCTCTCTTCTCAAGCCATTCCTTTGGTAAGTCAACTGTACTGTTGACAGAAATTACATATTCACTCATCTTTCAAATCCTCCTATTTCTTAGGTTGGCTACATTATACCACCTGGAAACAGGATATGCAAAACATAATACTACACCAACTTACACCAAAATTACACCAAAATTATTACGGTTTGTTCACATTTTCCAGCGTATCAGTTTAACCGTATATGCAGATAACTCCACCCGGACAATGTCTTATTAAAACAGATACTACACACCACAACGATACATCCGATCAGAAAACCGATCCAGTTAAAGAGAGCAGTCAATATAAGCAATTGAAGCCGCATAAATTTGAGTGCATAGCCAAGTTCAAAATTCGGCTGGGTGTAATTAGCGACAGCCACAAAAGCCATGTATAACATTACCTCACTGTTAAACCAGCCGGACTTTACAGAAAATTCTCCCATCACAAGACCTGCGATCACACTGAGCGGTGTGCTTAACATACTCGGTGTATTAAGAGCTGCAAGTCTTAATCCGTCAATTGCAATCTCCAGAATCAACAATTGGAAAATAAGCGGAATATTTATCATATCTTTTACTGCCACAAACGCAAACATTTTCGGGAGCCAGTTCAAATTCTGCATAAGCAGAAGAAACACCGGTGTTAAAAAAATCGTCAAAAAGCTAATCAGCCCTCTCGCTGATTTCAGATACACTCTTGTAAGTGTTGGAAAATAATAATCATTTGCTTCCTCTATGACGTCCAGGATCGATGTCGGCAAGATCATCGCTGATGGAGAATTATCTACCAGCAGAACCACTTTTCCTTCAAAAAGACATGCCGCAGCCGTATCCGGTCGTTCTGTAAACTTAAATTTCGGAAATGGATTGTACCACTTTCTCTTCATCAGACATTCTGCAAGACTCTGTTGGTTCATTCTGAGATCATCGGTTCGGATTGAAAGGACTTTCTGTCTTAAATCGCAGAGAATCTCCTTGTTCACCCGGTCTTTCATATAGCAGATGGCAATATCTGTGCGCGAACTGTCGCCAACCTCCTGCATCTCCATTACAAGATGCTCGCTCCTTATCCTTCGTCTTATCATTGCCGTATTGCTGACAACAGTCTCGACAAAACCATCTCTGGAACCACGAAGTGATTTATCTTTATCCGGCTCTTCCACACTTCTTGCTGGATAAGTACGGCAATCGATTGCGATTGCCCCCTCATAGCCATCCACAAAAAGACAGGTAACACCAGAAAACAGATTTTTTAACACCTGGTCAAAATCTTCTATTAGCTCTACTTCCGTATAGGGAATCGCCATTTCCATAAATTGCAGAATCCCTGCCGGCATATCTTCTTTTTTGATCTTTAAAAGTGCATCCATCAGCTTTAACATATCATCGTCTTTATTCAGACCATTGATAAAATAAAAAGAAGCCATCCTTTCGCCGATCATCAGATCGCGCTGAATCAGGTCAAAGCTCTCCCTCATCGGGAGAGTCTGATTCATATAGGATGTGCTTTCTTCTCTTGAAGCGGTAATCTTTTTCCCGTCTTTCATATATGTTCACCCTCCACTGTCTTACTGACAGTTAGGATGTCCTTTTTCTTTTATCTTATTCACTCTTTGTGGTGCTTCCGAATCCTCCGTTGCGTACTTCTTCTACATCATCATCGACGGTAATTCCATATTCAACGAAAATTCCCTGCATAAATCCGGTACCTTCTTTTAATTCGACTTCTTTCCCTTCTTTTCCGTCATTTGTCAGCTTTGCGAAAATATGTCCCTCATTATCGGAGCCATAATAATCGCTGTCAATAATTCCAACTGTATTATTAAGCTGCAGACGGTATTTGAATCCAAGACCACTTCTCGGATAGCATTTCAGTACCCAGTTTTCATCCATCTTCACACGAATTCCTGTCGGAACTTTTAATGTCTCCTGCACTTTTAATGTCTTCGTCACAGGCATGAAGAAATCATATCCTGCCGAACCTGCTGTTGCTCGTCTTGGAAGTTTTATTTTTTCATAAATTCCCCGGATTTCTTCATCCGAAACATCTCCGAATGCATCTTTGTATCCTTCTTTAAACTGTACAAAACTTACTTTTTCAAACTGTGCAATTCTCTTAGCCATATCATAATTCTCCTTATTTTGATCAACTATCATATAGCATACCATTATTTAGTTCCCACATTCAATACTGATTTCATTAAACATTGTAAGAATATCATCAATAGAGGTTGCTTCTTTTTCCTCTTTCTTCTTATCTAAAACAATTTTTCCCTGATGCATCATAAGAAGCCGATTCCCATACTCTACTGCATAACGGAGATTATGTGTTACCATAATCGTTGTAAGATTTTTCTCCTTTACGATTTGATCGGTCAGTTCCATGATAAGGTCTGCCGTCTTTGGATCTAACGCTGCCGTATGCTCATCGAGGATCAGATAATCAATCGGTGTCATCGTTGACATCAGAAGTGCCATCGCCTGTCTCTGACCACCGGACAATACACCGACTTTCACACTCATCTTATCTTCCAGTCCGAGATTCAGTCTGGATAACTGTTCTCTGTAATAAGAAATGCGGTTCTTATTTGTTCCCCGCAAAAGTCCATACATTTTTCCTTTGTTGTCGGCAAGTGCCATATTTTCAAGGATCGTCATGGAAGGACAGGTTCCCATCGCTGGATTCTGGTATACTCTTCCAATCCGGAGATTTCTTTTATATTCTTTTTCTTTTGTAATATCCTTTCCATCCATCAGAATACTGCCTTTTTCCGGTGAAATACTGCCACAGATCAGATTCAGCATAGATGTCTTGCCGGAGCCGTTGCTTCCAACTACGGATACAAATTCACCTTTTCCAATCTGAAGTCCAAAATCATCAAACAGACACATCTCATTGACTGTTCCCGGATTATAATATTTGTGAATTCCTTTTAATTCTAACATCTATTTCACCTTCGTCTTTCTTTCCATACTGATGACCAAAATGATCAGGAATAATACTGCTGTGATCAGCTTCATTGCCTGCGGTTCAAAGTTACGGATTGCAACCGCCACACATGCTTTGTAAATGATCGAACCGATAATGACCGCTGTTGTCGTCTTTACATACGAGATTTTCTTGAAAATACTTGTTCCGATGATTACGCTCGCAAGTCCGATAACGATCGCACCTGTTCCCATGGAGATTTCAAACACACGCTCTTCCTGTGCAAATACACATCCTGCCAGAGATACAAGTCCATTTGCAATTGCAAGTCCTAATATTTTCACATTGCCCTGATCTTTTGCAAGTGCAGTTACGACTGTCTCGTTATCTCCGACTGCCCGGAGCAGGTATCCGGACTTTGTATTCATATAAAAATCCAGAATGATCTTGCATACAACCGCAAGGATGAGTACGACGATCAGCGTCACATAACTTTTCATACTCTCCGGTACAATTCCTGTCAGAAAATCATTTTTAAAAATACTGTCCTGAGAAAAAAGCGGTACATTCGCTGTACCTGCAATGTAAAGATTTACAGTCCACAGTGCCGTCATCATAATAATTCCGGACAGCAGATCTCTTACTTTACATTTCACATGAATCAGTCCGGTGCATACACCTGCCAGCACTCCTGCCAAAAAGGAAACCGGCAGTGTCAGATAAGGATTCATCCCTCTTGTAATGAGAGCAGCCGTTACAGCTGCTCCCAGAGGGAAACTTCCATCTACCGTCAGATCCGGAAAATCCAGTATCTTATAAGTAATATATACACCCAGTGCCAATATTGCATATATCAGCCCCTGTTCTAAAATCGTTACGATAAAATCCATGAAACTTCCTCCCAAAACATTACTTTCTTAATTCTTCTTATTTATCTGCCTTTTTGCTTGCTGTGATCTCGTCAAAACTCTCTACTGCACTCTTGGATAGTTCATCCGGAACTTTGATTCCAAGATTAGAAGCTACTTTTTTATTTACATAGAAACCAGGTTTTTTAATGGTTTCATAGTTCATTTCTTCTGCTTTCTTTTCACCTTTTAATACCTGTGCTGCCATCTTACCTGTCTGCTCTCCAAGTGCAATGTAATCCAGTCCTTCTGCTGCAAGGCATCCGATCTTAACCTGTTCGATCTCACTTCCGAATACCGGGATCTTCTTTGCATTTGCTTTGTCAAGAATTGTCGGCAGGGAAGATACGACCGTGTTGTCTGTCAGGTTTGTGATGCAGTCCACTTTGCTTAACAGATCATCTGCAGCAAGTGAAACATCTGCTGTTGTTGAGATTCCTTTCTTCACAAGTGTAAATCCATAATCTTTTACAAGGCTTTCATATTCTTTGATCGCAGATACAGAATTTGCTTCACTCGTTGTATACATGATTCCGATCTTTTTTGCATCCGGTAACATCTTACGGATCATTTCCAGCTGTTCTTTTATCGGAAGTTTGTCAGATGTTCCGGTTGTATTTCCTACGGCTTCGCCATCTTTGTCTGCAAGTTCAGCACTTACCGGATCGGTAACGGCTGTATAAATAACCGGAATGTCTTTGTCCATTGCTGCATTGTATGCACTCTGTGCACTTGGTGTTGCGATCGCACAGATCAGGTCCACTTTATCTGAAACAAAACTGTCCGAAATCTGTCCGGCAGTTCCCATATCTGCGGCTGCATTCTTATACTTAACTTTCAGATTCTTGCCTTCTTTGATTCCTTCGTCTTCCAGTCCTTTTAAGAAACCTTCCCGGCAGTTGTCCAGTGAACCGTGCTCTGCGAACTGTTCAATACCGATTGTGTAACTATCTTTCTTTGCTTCACTCTTTGTCTCTGACTTTCCACATCCTGCCATCATCGTTGCTGCCATCATTGTTGCTAATACTGCTGCTAATACTCTTTTTTTCATTGTCTTTTTCTCCTTTTTCTGTGTTTATTGATTTTTGTTTCCTGTTAGGAGAGAAAAATGATCGGGACCGACTGACAGATAAGGAAGTCTTATAAAATAAGAAAACCGCCTCAAACCTATCGGTTTGAGACGGTAATATTATTCTGAAATATTATCGCGGTACCACTCAACTTGACGAATCGTCCACTTTTCTCATGTACTAACATACACTCCTGATTGATAACGGGTTCGGTTCCCGACAAGCCCTACTCTCAAAGATTTCAGACTGCCCTCGAAAGGCCATTCAATTATCCATTCCATACGATGTTCCACCACCCATCGCTCTCTGTAATGTCATCAGATAATCTACTACTCTTTCTCAACGGTTTTGCTTATCTACAATCACTACTTTACTTCATTAAAGTATATTTGTCAAGAACAACTTTGATTAATTTTGTAACTCAAATTTTTAACTAATCTTTAATAACCGGAATTGGTGTGTCATCTTTTGCGTCGAGATCGTTGATGTATTTCTTCGTTTCACTGACGATAACATTTGACAACAACAATACTGCCACAAGGTTTGGTATCGCCATCAGCGCATTCAATGTATCTGCGATCAGCCATACAAGATCCAGCGCTACAACCGGTGCGATAACTGCAACTGCCACATACAGGCAACGATACAGTAATAATACTTTTTTGCCGGCAAAATATTCTACACAGCGTTCTCCGTAATATGCCCATCCAAGAACAGTAGAATATGCAAATGAAATAATACCAAGTGTCAGAATGATCGGTCCAAGAACCGGAATCTGACCAAATGCAAGAGATGTCAAGACACCACCATCCGGGATCTCATCTGCATTAATCGATGGGTTCTTCATAATTGTTGTTACAAGTACAAGACCTGTCATTGCACATACAACAACAGTATCCCAGAATGTTCCTGTAGAAGATACCAGAGCCTGACGGACCGGATTCCTTGTCTGTGCTGCCGCTGCTGCGATCGGCGCAGATCCAAGACCGGATTCATTGGAGAAAAGCCCTCTTGCTACACCAAACCGGAGTGCCATCATAATTCCGCTTCCTACCAGACCACCTGCTGCTGCGCCTGGTGTAAATGCAAGCCGACATATGACTCCAAGTGCTGGAATTATGTAATCATAATTCATACAGAGAATCACGATACATCCCAGTACATAGAAAATTGCCATAAATGGAACAAGCTTCTCACATACATTTGCAATCGCTTTGATTCCACCGAAAATAACAATTGCTGTTAATATTGCAACTACCACACCTACCAGCCATCTTGGAATGTGGAAGTTTGTATAGCAGACTGTTGCAATTGCGTTCACCTGCGTTGCACATCCGATACCGAATGAAGCAAATCCTCCGAAAATAGCAAACAGAAGACCTAACCACTTCATATTCAATCCACGCTCCAACGCATACATAGCACCACCCTGCATACGTCCATCGTCTGTCTTTACACGATACTTCACCGCGATCAGTGACTCTGCATATTTTGTTGCGATTCCAAAAACGCCGGTAAGCCAGATCCAGAGAACTGCCCCCGGTCCACCAAGAGCGATTGCTGTTCCTACACCTATAATATTACCAGTTCCGATTGTTGCCGCCAGAGCAGTCGTAAGCGCACCAAACTGTGATACTTCTCCTTCTGCTTCCGGATCCTTTGTTACAGATAACTTGATTCCTTTTGTTACGGACTTCCACTGGATGAATCCTGTCCGGAAAGTCATATAAAGATGAGTTCCAAACAAGAGTATGATCATCGGCCAGCCCCATACAACACCATTAATTGCGGTAACGACAGAATTAATTGCTTCTAACATAATGTGCCCCCTTTTCATGAATTCTCTGTCCTTAAGTTACTGTACATGTACTTTCTATACCGGTTATTTAGTTATTGAATACATTTTAACCGAACTTATTGAACACATCAATAATTGTTATATAATTATCGAACAATTCGGCATTTTATCTAATATTTTTAGAAAATCTTTTTTCAAATAAGTTGTCCTTGCATGTATTCGTCAATACACACTGGTATGTTTTATCCGCTGATTAGCGTTCGAGGATGCACTTGCATAAGTGCGTGTATTTTCCTCTTTGCCATAACAAAAAGACTCCGGGGAAATTCCATCCTTGGAGTCTAATTTTCGCACAACTTGTATTCATTAAACCAATTGACAAAATTATACTACCATATTTGGAATTTGCATGCAAGTATTTTTTGTATATTATATGTTTTAAATATTCCATATATGACTACAATTTAAGAAAAAAGAAGACAGCCAAAGTAGTTTTATTTCCTGTCAATGTCAGTCTGTAAAACAAGGGTTTCCAAACTGATAAATATTATCGCTCTCCAAACTGGCATGGTTATTTTTGCAATAACTGGTTCTTTATTTCAATCCAGTTTCGTTGTAAAGTTTCTACAACAAAACAAAAGAAATGAGGTCTGATAGTTATGAATTCAAATCTGAAAAAAATTGTTATGACAGCTTTATTTGCTGCTTTATCGTGTGTAGCAACCATGTCGATTCACATTCCTACTCCTGGAACCGGCGGATATATCCATCCGGGTGATGCAGTTGTGATTCTCTCCGGTGTGATCCTTGGTCCGGTATACGGACTCCTTGCCGGCGGTATCGGTTCTGCAATGGCTGATTTGATTGGCGGATATTTTATCTATGTACCGATTACATTTGTGATCAAAGGTCTGGTTGCTCTTGTAGCAGGACTGATTTACCAGAAACTTGGACATTCTTCCAAGACAAGATTTACAGCCGTTATCCTTGGCGGAGTTGCTGATATTGTACTTGTTGCCGGCGGCTACTGCCTCTGCGAGATTTTCCTTTATGGTGTATCTGGTGCACTTGCAAGTGTTCCTGCCAACATCATCCAGGGTATCGGAGGACTGGTCATTTCCGCAATCTTATATCCGGCTCTGATCGCTATCCCGGACGTAAGACAGCTTGCCGGGGAACGCGCTCATTCCTAAGTGACATTATCATTTTTGTTCAGATATTTGCCCCTCATAAAAGAACCAGCACATGAAATCATGCGCTGGTTCTTTTTAACTACTTATGTATGTTTTCTTCTTAGACGTTTATATTATATTTTAAACTTTTCACCTTATATTTATAAGATGATTTTGAGTTCTTAACAATTCGGATGAATCTTAAGTTGTTTTTTCTGTCCTTGCACAAGAACGACCTTTTTTGCTGAATCTGCCGACGCAGTTATGCAAGTTCGTCCAGATGCAAGACCTCCCACAACCAATGCAGAGAGCATGACAAGCAGGCAGCTTTGTACGACTTTTCTTTTTGATCTTTTCATTTTTCTTCTCCTTTTTCTACCGAAAATCCGGTGTTCATAACATAATATATCTCCCAATATATTAATCAAATTACTGCTTTTTTACAATCTTTAACTCATATCCTAATGCATTTAATAAATTATTAAATGCCGTTATAGTAGGAACTGTTTCCTTGCGTTCTATCTTTGAAATTGTCTGTTGTCTTTTACCGGATAATTTTGCTAATTCTTTTTGTGTTATATTTTCTTCCTTTCTCAGCATAATCATTTTTTCTATTAATTCATACTCCGCACGAGATTCATCCCATGCTTCTCTAAATTCACTGTCATCCTTTCTTTTTTCTTCAATTTCTTTTTTTATATTTGCTTGTATGAATGGCATATCTTTCACTCCTCTTTTTCTATATTTTTATATAAATTTCTTTCCCAATGCCTTTCCCAATTCTTTTGCTCTCTTTTTTATTATTTTTGAATCTCCCTTTTCCGTTTTGTTTTTTTGCTTTCTGCATGCATGTAATAAATAAATATTGTCACCGTCTGGGATAATATAAAATATGCGATTGTGTTTGTAAAAATATACTTCGTATATTTTTTCTCCCATCTTTTAATATTCAGTTTCTCGAATTCTCCATTCTCCATTTTTTCTCTGACACTATATCCATCAACCATTTCAGGGATTGTCAAAGAATCAATATATTCTTTAATTACATTCCTTCCAGAAGAAGTTTCATAATCATGTAGTATCATAATTACATATTCTCCTTTCTTCTTTTATATTACGCATAATACATCATATATGTTGTATTCATCAATGTAAAACATCTGTTTATATTATTTTTGCATTAAAAAAGGAATGCCTTAATTGGCATTCCCATTTTTTAACAATTTTTCTATTTTTGTACACCTTTTCTACACCATTTTCGTAACAAATCATACTAAATTCAAATAAATTATATACCTAATTTTCGATTATCCGCATAAACACTAGACTTTCAAGCATTTTGAAGTATAAAAAAACATTCATTTTACCACGAATTTACCACGATTGAATGAGCCTTGATATGACCTATAAAATAATACCCAAAAGACATCATTTAGATATAATGATGTCTTTTTTAAAAGCAGTCAATCCTAAGACTAACTGCTTTATATGTGATATAAGGTTATCAGACAATTTACCAACAAAGTATATACTATCGACTCAATAACATAGGCAAAAATTTTAATAATAAATCAATTCCATACGTAAATATGAATAACCCTAATATTATCGAAACTATTGTTCCTATTTTAATTTTTTTAGCCAGAATAAATACTGCTGGGTGCTTTGGGTCAATATATATGCTATATACATTTCCTTGTGTCATACTCCTATTTAATCGTTTATGAGATATATTTTGTGCTGTTTGCTCACGATAATAAGTTCCGTTATATGTATATTCAAATATTGGAGATTGTGTAGAAATGCCATTGCCACCATAATATGTATTGTAGCCACAATACACGCCGTCCACTTTTTCTCTACAACGCAATAACGAATATAAATCATTTACCCCAACCAAAATAAATACCAAACCAAATATAATTGCTCCCAATGGATAAACCAAAATCTCACCATATGGCAAAGTTAAAGATAAGATAGAAACGATTCCACAGCCAATGAAACAAATAAACATAATCAAACAGATAAGTGGCATGACTTTATAGCGTTTCTTTTTCATAATTACAAAACATACTATACCAAATACTATTGTTAAAAAATAAATAAGAATTGTCATTACCTAATCGCTCCTTTGATTTTCCCTTACTACTTAATCACTATTATTTTTCTAACTGTTCTTGCACAAATTTAATACTATTCTGAATCAATTCTTTATCTTTTTCTGTTGCAACTTCTTCTAATTGTTTAAACAAAGCAATACTTTCATTTCGTTTACCTAATACATTAAATGCAGTTGCAATATTAAGATACCATGTCATTTCATCTTGCATATCTTTAGGCTTCATATCCATTGCAAGAAGTTTTTCTAAAAAGAGTTCTCCATTTTTATTTTCTTGATATTCTCTTACAATATCGTTATTCATTTTTCTAAACTGATATCCTCTACGCATTAAAACAAAGAACATGATAAAGAAATAAACAATAGTAATAACGGCAATACCACCAACGATAATGCCTAAAAAACCAATTGTTAATTTTACATAGGGAATTACTATGTTCACATAAATAAATAGCAGTACCGCCCAAAATAGAAAGGCTAATCTAATGAGCCATTTATCTTTTTTTTCATACATTGCTCTTTTCTTTTTTAGATTTTCGGGTTCGTAAATCATTTTTTCACTCCTTTATTACTACATCAATCAGAATTTGTTTCATTGTTCTGATTTTGTTTCTTCCATTCCTTATAATCTTTTTGCGTTTTTTGTTGTCTTTTAACATCTGCCATTTTTTCCAAAATCACTTCTACGTCTGGTTGACTGTGCTGTTCTGGTAGAGAATAGAAAATAAGGTTATCATCGCTTGTATATACTGAAATATTAAAAACCAAATCACTTTCTACAATTTCTTGCATGATATAGGAAAGTTCTTCTGCATATTCTTTATCAGTTTTTCCCTCATTAAGATATATACTTGTTTCTATTTCATATTCCCTTTTTTTCAGATATTCTTCTACACTTTCCTTACCATTCCATTCTGTCGTGGTTGTATGCCCTTGAACTTCAATTTGATAACCTCTTATAAAAGGCTTATCTTGAAATAAAGGAGTTGCAAGTTCTTTTATTTCATCAGAATAGTAATAAACATGGTAACTATCCTCAAAAAGTCCAGTATTTCGTGTATATATAGTAGCAGTTTGAGAAGAATTTATTATTACAGAAGTGAAGAAGTACAAAGAAGAAAAAATAGGATTAAACTGGATTATGGCAGAAGTTTCCAGTAAAGAAAATTCTTCATTGTATTTGTCCTTTAATTTGGATAAGATATATTTTTGTGCTTCTTCACTAGAGTTAAAATCATGCGAATAACTGCTACAACCATTTAATAGTCCTAGACAAAGCACGCTTGCTATAACACCTAATAAAAATTTTTTATATCGCATAATCGCCACCTCTATGTGATTTGATGATTTAACACTCATAAACTTCTCTATCTATATCATTTTCGACTTCCTTTTTTATTTCGTCCATAGAATTCAACCAATTATCTAAAAATTCCAATGAAATAATTCGCCCATTATAATAAATAGTTATTTCTGCACCTGCTCTTTGCAGTTTCCCAATCAATTCTCTAAACGCTCTAGTCTTATCTATTCCGTTTATCTCTTCTACAACATCGTAATCATTAGTATCATATGTTACTACAAAATCGTTCGACTCTATTTTCTGTTTTATATGGCTCATAGACATGGATTTATCATATTCTCTGATGAATTTAATGTATGATACAATTTGCTCATCTTTTGCTATTTTTATTTGCATTAAATCCATAATAAGATTCCTCCTAACATTATGATTTTATGATTTAACACCGTTCTACAAACTGGGATTTGCATATATGAAATACAAACTTATAATCTTACCATTCATTTATGGCATATAAAATAGCAAGTCTTACATTTTTTAATAACTCAGAAGACAGCGTTTCGTATTCTTCAGATAACCCTTTTTTGTGAGCCATATATGCTGGGCTATCATTCCACGAACCCATTGCTCCAAAAACATCCGAAACACTTGCAGCTTCGAACATTTGAAGATTTTGCTGTGGAATTGGTGGTAAACTCAAACCATACTTTTCATCTGGATACTCGCTACAGCCATCTAAAAGGTTTATAGCAGAAGTAAAAATATTAGCAAAATTTTCACACTCTATTTTTTCAGCCAATTCTTTAATCGATAATAATACATCTCGAAATGAGTTAATGTTATTCTCAAAATATGGTTTTTTTGATGGTGGGTTAGTCCACTCATGCTCTGAATATAGAATATTCCATTTTTTTTGCACAGAGTCAAATTGCCAATCAGCAACAAAGTATGTTACTTTTCCGCTTTTGTAAAAACACAAAATGGCACTTTCTGTTGTATTTGAAAATCCTAAAAATTGTCTATCTTTCACTGAATATGGACAGAGCAACTTTATATCCTGTATCCCATTTTTCTTTATTTGTTCAAACCACAATGAAACATTAGTAGCAGTATATTTTTCTGTCCTTAAAAATTTCTTTTGAGGTAAAAAGACAAATTCAATTTTATTCTCATATTCTAATGGTGAAAATCTAATTGGTTCTGATAATTGCAACGCTTTTTTGCTCGCTGCTACAATAGATGCAATTTGAAACATTTGTCCATTCATCATTTCGCCTCCTCTTAACATGAATAATACTGTTCTCACAAATTCTAATTTGTCGCTTTCTTCATGCCCATATTATAACAGTTCCATATATCCACCACAATAAAAATCAGCATACCTCTTAATATTTTTCTATCTTGGAAAATACACACTTTTCTTTTCTTCCTCTTGATTATCAATCACAGAAAAGAAAAAGCCCTGTCAAGAGCCTTGCCACCATTGGTGGTGCTTTGCACTCTTTACTGGGCTTTTTATTTGCTGTATCTTCCATGCAAGAGGAAATTAAAGACCTCTGTTCCATTTCGCCTTTAGATAATCTTCATAATCTCCCTCATTAAAGTCTACTTGTGGAGAAGTATTAGGAATATTTTTTCTGTTATCTATATCTGCAAGTTGACGGAATATCCAGTCATCATAAGGGTTGTGATATTTGTATTCTTTCGGCTGTTCTCTGTATCGGTCTAACCCTCGCATTTCCTTATGTACTTTCATCATGCGTTCTATTTTTTGACGCTGTATCAACTGTTTGATTTCCATAAGTTCTTCAATTTCTACAACCTCATTAGAAAGATAATTGCTGATGTATCTAATCAATATGGTTTCCATGTAAAATCTGTATTCGTTTTCATTATCGAAAAATTCATTTTCAGACAGATAATCTAAAGAAACATTGAAGTCCTGTTCCCGTTTGATAATATCCATGATATATGGCTCGGTGTGATCGATATACTTCCATTCTCCCGACAATAATTCATTGGGCGTTACACCCAGCACGTCCATTATCTTTTCCAGCGTATCAAAGGTAGGATAATTCACACCACGTTCAATCTTGGAAAGGCTCTGCATATTGATACCGATTTTGTCCGCCAGTTCCTGTTGTTTCATTCCTCTATGTTTTCTTATGGTTTGTATGTTCTCTCCTAAGAAACTGATTTTCTTTTCATAATGCTCCATAACTTAGTATAACCGCTCCTTTCGTTGCTTTTTTTGGTATTTATAAGCATATCATACTTAATCTATATCCAAAAGTCAACAAAAACTTCTTGACAAGTAATTCTAATGGCGTTATTATCATATCAGATAGAGTGATTAAGCACGCTAGGGTCAATCACACGCTTGAGTAAGCATATAGAATAGATATTTTCATTTTGATAGCATGAATAGGTATGGACTATCAGACCGAAAATAAGGTTTCTGACTGGGGCTGTTCCGTTTAGCCACGAGCCTTACAAGGCTCGTGAGCGTTAAGAACGGAGCAGACACAGGAAGAAAAGGAACGCCTTTAGGCGTTCGTAAAGGGCGTATATGTAACACCGCCCTGCGCATACATGTCATAGTACCTAGAAACTGTGATAAATAAAGGAAAAAACACGATTTTTACCCCGCAAAAAAACGGGAAGTACGAAAGGAGTAATGCACTATAACTACACACAAAAATTTATCCGTTAAGATTGATTACATCAGCATTGTATTTGATACTGCAACCGCAGAAGATGTCATCATGCACATTTTAGGTTTACCGACTGATATTTTCAATGTCTATCCGGCAAGCATTAAATACAAAACTTATCAAGCACGCTGGCAGATTGGAGATATTTATGTATCGGGGGACGCAAGAAAAACAGAGGATAACCCACAAGGGTTAGGCTGTTATCTTGTTATGACTGGCAGAGGTTGTGATGATATTTTCCGTATTCTCGACAATAGGAATTATACTTTTGGGGATATGTTCAAACATTGTGAGCGAAGATACGGACGGGATAACTTCCACTTCACAAGGCTTGATATTGCCATTGACGATAAAAACGAAAAGCCATTTTTTACCATAGATCAGATAAAGAAGAAATGCGAAAAAGAGGAATTTATCTCGAATAGTGAGGGCTACCACTTTGACGAAAGCAAGTTTGATGATTTCGACACCGCAAAGACTGTTTATATCGGTGCTGGCAAATCGGGATTGTCCTACCGCTTTTATGATAAGGATAAGGAAGTCTGTTCAAAACATAATAAGACACTTGATGAAGTCGGCAGTTGGAAACGGACAGAAATGCAACTGCGTGATGATAAGGCTCATGCTTTTGCCATGACATTCAAGGAAAGACCGCTGGAACTTGGAGAACTTGCTTTCGGTCTATTGGCAAACAACCTACGCTTTGTCGTACCAAACAGAAACGAAAGTAATAAGAGCAGGTGGAAAACTTGTCGGTTTTGGGAACGCTTTTTAGGGGCTGTGGAAGTCTTAAAACTGCAAGTACCAAAACAGCAAAATTCTCTTGAAGAAACACAGCAATGGCTCACAGAGGGTGGCGTGATTTCCGCTGTCAAAAGTTTTTATTTCTTAGAAGAACATGACGCATTAGGTGGACTGGAAAAAGTAGGAACTATGCTTGATAAGGCAAGATACAGCAATTCCCTTTCCAGTAAATTAACCGCCCATTTACAGAGGATAAACCGCACCGACCTTATCCCCTATATCCAGTATGACACGAAACATGGGAAAGGGGGTATCTGATGAATAACAACGATATTCCCGTATGGGAAAAATACACCCTTACCATTGAAGAAGCGTCAAAGTATTTCCGTATCGGAGAAAACAAGTTAAGACGATTGGCAGAGGAAAACAAAGACGCTGGCTGGCTCATTATGAATGGCAACCGCATACAGATTAAACGCCGACAATTTGAACAGGTTATTGATAAATTGGACGCAATCTAATGCAAATGAGCCTTGTATGTGTTATGATGAACACAAGTCATATCAAGGCTCTTTCCAACAAGGAAAGGAGCAGACACCATGAAAGAAAAAAGACGGGATAACAAAGGTCGTATCCTGCATACTGGAGAGAGCCAACGAACAGACGGAAAATACTTATATAAATATGTAGACGCATTTGGAAACACAAAATATGTGTATGCTTGGAGATTGACACCTACAGACCCGACACCAAAGGGAAAACGGGAAAAACCCTCACTTCGAGAACTGGAACAGCAGATAAGACGGGATATTGAGGACGGTATCGACAGCACAGGCAAGAAAATGACGCTTTGCCAACTCTATGCCAAACAGAACGCACAGAGGGCAAATGTGAAGAAAAGCACAATGAAACAACGGGAACAACTCATGCGGTTATTGAAAGAGGACAAGTTAGGTGCGAGGAGCATTGATACAATCAAACCCTCTGACGCTAAGGAATGGGCGTTACGCATGAAAGACAAAGGTTTTTCCTACAATACCATTAACAACCATAAACGCTCGTTAAAAGCGTCATTCTATATCGCCATACAAGACGATTGCGTAAGGAAAAATCCCTTTGATTTCAAGTTAAATGAAGTCCTAGAAAATGATACCAAAGAGAAAGTCGCATTGACAGAGGAACAGGAACAAGCCTTACTCTCATTCATCAAAACAGACAATGTGTATCACAAGCATTATGATGATGTGCTGATATTATTAAAGACAGGACTTCGTATCTCGGAACTGTGCGGGCTGACAGTAGCCGATATTGATTTCAAGAATGAAGTTGTGATTATCGACCACCAGTTATTAAAGAGCAAGGAACAGGGCTATTATATTGAAACGCCTAAAACAAAGAGCGGAATAAGGCAAGTGCCATTAAGCAGAGAAACAATACAGGCATTTCAACGGGTTATGAAAAAACGCCCAAAGGCAGAACCATTTGTGATAGACGGACGGAGCAATTTTCTGTTTGTCAATCATAAAGGCAAGCCCAAAATTGCGATTGATTATAACGCCTTATTTATCCGTATGGTAAAGAAATACAACAAGCACCACAAGGACAATCCCTTGCCACATATCACACCGCATACGCTACGCCATACATTCTGCACAAGGCTGGCTAGCAAGAACATGAACCCAAAAGATTTACAGTATATCATGGGACATTCAAACATCAGTATCACAATGAACTGGTACGCTCATGCGTCCATAGATACCGCAAAATCAGAGGTTCAGCGTCTAATCGCATAAGAAGTATTTACCACGATTTTAACCACGCTTGATAGCGAAAATATAAGAAGATAGACCTAGATATGTGAGGTTTACCACAAAAGCAAAATGCCCGTAGAGCCTATAAAATAAGGCTTTGCGGACATTTAAGAAGATATAAAAAGATAGTCAAAAAGACATATATAATTTATAATAAATTATGTGATATATAGGATACTCGTAATCCCCGTAAAATCAACGAAAATCCGGTGTTCCGATCATATCGTACGGCGTTGCCTGATATACGTAATAATTCAACCAGTTTGTATACAGGTTATTCGCAGTCGCTCTCCACTTAAGGAGCGGTGTCTTATCCGGATCATCATCCGGATAATAATTCTTCGGCATTGCAATCTCCAGGCCTTTGGAAAGATCACGTTTGTATTCGCCATCCAGAGTTACCCGGTCATATTCCGGATGTCCCATTACGAAAATCTGTCTGCCGTCATTTGCCATAGCAAGGAAAAGTCCAACTTCATCGGACTCAGCAAGCACAGTAATTCGCTCGTCATCCCTTACTGCATCCATCGGCACTTCTGTATGTCTGGAATGTGGTGCAAGGAAACAGTCATCAAATCCACGGACAAGTGGAATCTTACGGTTGAGTACTTTATGCCAGAATAATCCAAAAGCTTTCTCCGGCAACGGCTTCTTATCAATTCCGAAATGATAATACATACCTGCCTGCGCACCCCAGCACAGATGCAGTGTTGAGGTAACATGCGTCTTTGTCCATTCCATGATCTGCTTTAATTCTTCCCAATAATCTACTTCCTCAAATGGGATCTGCTCTACAGGAGCTCCCGTAATGATAAATCCGTCAAATCTCTCATCCCGAATCTCGCCAAAACGATTATAAAACTGGTTTAAATGACTGGTCGGTGTATTCTTTGCTTCATGACTGGATACCATAACAAACGTTACATCCACCTGCAACGGTGTATTGGACAGCGACCGGAGGATCTGAAGCTCCGTATCCTCCTTAAGCGGCATCAGATTCAGAAGTCCGATCTTGATCGGACGGATATCCTGATGCATCGCACGGTGTTCATCCATTACAAATATGTTTTCACTCTCTAAGATCTCCTTTACCGGGAGATCATTCTGCACACGAATCGGCATAATTAAATTCCCCTTTATTTGTTATCTTTTTTATGATTCTCTTCCTGATCATCCTTTTTCTTTGGTCTAATTTTTGCATCAAAGGTTTCCATATGACCAAAATGCTCCATATGTACTGCGGAATGTTCCGGATACTTATATTCCTGCGTCGCATGCACATGCTCCTGTGAAGAATGTACATACTGTCCTGCATTGTCTACATAACTGTACTGATCGTAAGCTTCCGTATTTTTAGGAAGCATTTTTTGTTCCAGCTTGCTGCTTACAAGCATCTGAACAATGTAATAGATCACAGCAAATGTCGGCACTCCCATAAGCATACCCGGGAATCCGAACAAACCTCCCCCGAGAAGAATTGCAACGATTACCCAGAATGCAGACAATCCTGTGGAATTTCCAAGGATCTTCGGTCCTAATATATTACCGTCAAACTGTTGCAATACCAGTATAAATATCAGGAAATACAGTCCTTTTATCGGACTATCCAGCATGATCAGGATTGCACTCGGAACAGCTCCAATGTACGGTCCAAAGAACGGGATGACATTCGTCACACCGACGATCACACTTACTAATAACGTATATGGCATATTTAAAATTGACAATCCAAAGAAACACAGTACTCCAATAATTGCAGAATCAATGATCTTTCCAATAATAAATCCACCAAATATCTCATTACTTTTCGTTGTCAGATGCAGGAGCAGATTAGCATGTCTTATTGGCAATACTGCATAAACAATCTTCTTGCACTGTTTTGCAAACAGTTCCTTACTGAATAAAATGTAGATGGATACAATCACTCCGATCAGGAAGTTCACAACTTCACCAAGAAAATTGAGCACTCCGACTGTCAGATTCGACATCAGTTCATTGACCTTTCCAAGAAGGTCGTTGCGCAGCCAGTTCTGAAGCATTGTTGTTCCCTGCTCAATCGCTGTCTTTACAATGGAACCGGTTGTAGAATCATCCATTTTGATATTATTCAGTGATGACACCATATGGTTGAGCTGTCCCGGTAATGTATAGATCATATCACGGATACTAACATATAATTCCGGTATCAGTAGGTTGCATAAAGCAGATATCAATGCGCCCAATATAATCAGCGATGTAAACACACCGACAGATCTGGAAATATTCTGTGCTCTTCCCGGTTTTGTAACCTTTTTCTCTAATACAGGGATCAGCCTCTTGTCTACTCTTTTGACGATTGGGTTCAGCAGATATGCGATCACGGCTCCATAAATAATCGGTTTCAATACGTCGTATACCTTCCACAGCACGTTAAAAATATGCCGGAAACGCAACAGTGCAAAATAAAATGCAAGCGATGCCGCTATCACAAGAAAATATGTCATTCCTCTGTTAAACTGCTGTCTGATTTTCGAAGGACCATTTCCGCCAAGTCTTGGTTTTGAATTGTAATATGTTTCCCGTTCTTTCTTTTCATTTTCACTCATATAATTATTCCTCTTCTTTGCACAAATGCACATAAAATAATTATACTCTCCGATCTTTTATGCGTCAACTATAAAGGCGTAACAGTAAGCAATCAGCGGCACAAAAGAAAACTCCCGGAGCGAGATCTCCGGGAGTTTCCATTGTGCTATGAGAGGCACGCTTATTTTTCTTATCTGCAGCTGCAATCAAATGTTGCACATTCTGTCTGCCCACATGTGCAGGCGTTTCCACCTTCCACGCTGATCTTACCAGCCTGACAGGAACAGTTGTTATTATATTTACATTCTGTTGCCTGGCAGTCTACCTGGCTGACCGGCGATGCCTGTTTTCCTGTGCTGTTTGAATATCCGTCTTTACGTTCTTCAAAACTGTCGCAACAAGTGTCCTTCGGTGCAACTGCGGCGTCTCCGCCCACTGTGATCTTGTCAAGATCACAGTTATAATTCTGATTGTGCTTACATGTCTGTACGGTACACTTTAATTCCGGCATATTATACCCTCCTTTTCTATCCTGTTACCAGATCAAAGTTAGTATATCCGGAAATAAAATTTTTAACCGTTTGATATCATAAAAGTTTTAATCTTCTTTTTCGACTTCGCGGATTGTTTTTGTATCGATCTCTTCTTTCAAAGCATCCATAAATGCTGTCAGATCTTTCTGTCCTTCGTCACCTGCAAAACGACTTCTTACAGATACCACACCTGCTTCTTCCTCTTTTGCTCCCACAACAAGCATGTATGGAATTTTCTGCATCTGTGCTTCACGGATCTTGTATCCAATCTTCTCTGCTCTGGAATCAATTTCTGAGCGGATACCTGCATTGTATAATGTATCCTGTACTTTCTGTGCATAATCCATGTATTTATCGGAAATCGGAAGTACTTTAACCTGTACCGGTGCAAGCCATGTCGGGAATGCTCCTGCAAAATGCTCGATCAAGATACCAATAAATCTTTCGATAGAACCAAATGCAACTCTGTGGATCATGATCGGACGATGTTTCTCTCCGTCAGCTCCTGTATATTCTAATTCGAATCTCTGTGGAAGCTGCATATCAAGCTGGATCGTTCCGCACTGCCATGTTCTTCCGATAGAATCTGTCAAATGGAAATCAATCTTCGGTCCATAGAATGCTCCATCCCCTTCATTTACAACATAATCCAGTCCAAGATCGTCTAATGCTCCTCTTAAACCTTCCGTTGCAAGTTCCCAATCTTCATCGCTTCCCATACTGTTGTCCGGACGGGTAGATAACTCTACATGATATTTGAATCCGAACAGGCTGTATACTTCGTCGATCAGTGCTGCAACACCTTTGATCTCATCACGGATCTGTTCCGGCATCATAAAGATGTGCGCATCATCCTGTGTAAAGCAGCGTACACGCATCAGTCCGTGAAGCTGACCGGATTTTTCATGACGGTGTACCAGTCCAAGTTCACCGACACGGAGCGGAAGATCTTTATAAGAACGAGGCTCTGCTTTATAAACAAGCATTCCACCCGGACAGTTCATTGGTTTTATTGCAAAGTCTTCATCATCGATCACGGTTGTATACATATTTTCTTTATAGTGATCCCAGTGTCCAGATGTCTCCCACAGATGTCTGCTTAAGATGATCGGTGTGGAAACTTCCTGATAACCACAGCGTTTATGCAGTTCTCTCCAGTAATCGAGCAGTGTATTCTTTAATACCATTCCCTTTGGAAGGAAGAACGGGAATCCAGGTCCTTCTTCACACATCATAAAAAGTCCGAGCTCTTTTCCGAGTTTTCTATGGTCACGTTTCTTCGCTTCTTCCATCATATGCAGGTATTCATCTAACTGTGCTTTCTTCGGATAAGCAACACCATAGATTCTTGTCAGCATCTTATTCTTCTCATCTCCACGCCAGTAAGCACCTGCAAGGCTTGTCAGCTTAAATGCTTTTACTGTCTTGGTAGACATCAGATGTGGCCCTGCACAGAGATCTGTAAATTCTCCCTGTTTGTAAAAGCTGATCTCTGCTCCTTCCGGAAGGTCTTTAATCAGTTCTACTTTATATGGTTCCTCCTTTTCTTTGAAAAATGCAATTGCCTCTTCTCTTGATTTTGTAAATCTTTCCAGAGGAAGTGCTTCTTTTACGATTTTTTTCATTTCTTTCTCGATTTTTTCAAGATCTTCTGCTGTAAATGCAGTTTCACGATCCAGATCATAGTAAAAACCGTTAGCAATAGAAGGTCCGATTGCCAGTTTTGTCTCCGGATACAGCCGTTTTACAGCTTGTGCCATAATATGTGCTGCTGTATGATTAAATGCACCATTTCCGTCTTCTGAATCAAAAGTAAGAATTTCCAATTCGCAGTCTTTGTCAAGTACAGTACGAAGATCTACAATATCTCCGTCTACTTTTGCAGATGTTGCTACTCTTGCAAGACCTTCGCTAATTGATTTTGCAACATCAAGAACGGACATTTCCTGTTCAAATTCCATAACAGATCCATCTTTTAATGTGATTTTCATAATGTTTTCTCTCCTTTTATTTTATTATTTCGCTTTTTATTCGCTGGTAAGGGGTTAAATAGAATGTGCGAGTACACATCCTGCCGGAGGCTTTTAAAATAATAGGAAATGCGGTTTTCTATTATTAAAAAAATCCCTTACAGCAATCACTGTAAGGGACGAGTTCTCTCGCGGTTCCACCCTGTTTGAAACGATCATACTTGTATATTAAAAATATCTCTGATCGAAACCACTTCATTCATGATGATAACGGAATCACCGGGCTGTTTTACAGCCACTCCGAGGTAGTCTTCAGAAGGTTCCAAAATAAGAAGCTTGCAGCCGGTGACTTCTCTCTCTGCTATTCCTTTCCCAACTTACTCGTCTCATCTACGCATTTGGCATATGTCTTTCATACACGCTTTATATTATATCACTGTCTTTTTCTTTGTCAAGCCAGAACTTCCACATCGCCGGAACCTCACGCATCATATAATTCAAAAAGAGACTTCCTTTACATCCGGCAGAAATCGGATACACATGTGGATATCCGAGTCTATTTGCAAGAGCACATGACCTGTGTAAATGGAAATTATTTGTCACAATTCCAACCTTTACGATCTCCGGTGTAAATAATGCTTTGGAAAATCTTAAATTCTCTCTCGTCGTTGTCGATGCCGTTTCCTTTAAAATCCGTTCTTTCTCAATGCCATGCTCCCACAGATAAATCTCCATCGCTTCTGCTTCTGTAATATCTTCGCCCTTTCCCTGACCTCCGGAGACGATGACTTTAGTCATCGGATGTGATTTCAGATATTGCTCCGCTTTTCTGATTCTGCGTTCCAGTGAATCACTTGGTACCCTGCCATTCACATGCGCACCCAATATGATCAGATAGTCGCATGCATCATTTTCTTTAACAAACATCGTATACAAAATCGGTATACAGGTCAGTATGATCAATACACAGATTGCCAATATTGCCAGCATCATTACATGTGGCAGACGTCCTCTCCATTCCAGATAGGAAAAAGCCAGTAACAGGATTCCTGCTACTGGCCAGACTCTTGCAAATGTTGAATTCCATCGCCCGGTTGCCAGTCGAATCACTCCATAATAGACCAGGCACAAAACTGCGAGCATTAGCAATATTATTTTCCACAACATTTCTTATACTTCTTTCCTGAACCGCACGGGCACGGATCGTTACGTCCGATCTTCTTGCCTTTGCGGATTGTTGTAGACTCTTTCTGCTCTTTGTATAACTTTTTCAGTTCAGACTCAGAAAAAATCTCTTTCCACTGTGGAAGTTCATACAGCCAGTCGGCTCTCGCTGCAACCATGTTTTTGTAAAGTTTTTCCTTGTCAAACACAAGATTCACAACGGTATCTTCGTCCATTGTATCGATTGGGTTTGGCACAACCAGACTCTCGTCAATACCATCCAGAAATCCTACCATTGTCATGACATCCTGTCCATATCTCTCAGCCAGCTCTTTTACAGTTCCTCTGACTTCTTCATCCGGATTAGAAAGAAGCTTTTCATAAATCTCCTTCTCAATCTGGAAATAGCTTCCCCAGAAGTTCTGAAGCTGTCCTCTGTCAGCAGTCTCATCATAAGCGATGTCTTTCCACTGTTCTAATAATGTACGACTCATATCTATGTTACTCCTTCTTATGTTTCTAGTTCATTTCTCTTATATATACATCTCGGCGAACGCCCATGCAACATTCACAGGAATGGTAGTTTCCATCTTGCTACTGTTCTCAGGGGCATTCTTTTTCTGTCTTTTTCTCTTGTCTAAATACTCTTCCATCGATATCACTTCCTGATATTCTGAAGTAGTTTTCTGATTCATAAGTATACCTCCTTCTCGGTCATTCTTACTCCCGCCTTACTATTATATTCACAGATTGCTCTGTATATGACGTAATTCTTAGCGGTAAAATCATCTTATCAGCAGAATGTGTACATCCTGTGGCAGATTTCTAAAGATAAAATAACACTTTTCTTAAGAGGTATTAAGAATCTTAATTATTTATTACGATAAATAATGTCTTCTCTTCCAGGTCCGTTTGATACCATTGTGATCGGATAACCAATCTGTTCTTCTACGAACTCGATATACTTACGGCAGTTCTCCGGAAGGTCTTCATATTTCTTGATTCCACGGATATCACAGTTCCATCCCGGCAGTGTCTTAAATACCGGTTTTGCTTTCTCAAGAAGATGTGTCGGCGGGAAATCTGTTGTAACTTCACCGTCAATCTCATATCCTACGCATACCGGAATCTCTTCCAGGTATCCAAGGACATCCAATACTGTAAATGCAACATCTGTTGTTCCCTGCATACGACATCCATATTTGGAAGCTACACAGTCAAACCATCCCATACGTCTCGGACGTCCGGTTGTTGCTCCGAACTCGCCACCGTCTCCGCCGCGGCGTCTTAACTCGTCTGCTTCTTCTCCGAAGATCTCACTTACAAATGCACCTGCTCCAACTGCACTGGAGTATGCTTTGCATACTGTCACGATCTTCTGAATCTCATACGGTGGAATACCTGCTCCGATTGCTCCGTATCCAGCCAGTGTGGAAGAAGAAGTAACCATTGGATAAATTCCGTGATCCGGATCCTTCAGAGAACCTAACTGTCCTTCTAACAGAATATTCTTTCCTTCTTTTAATGCATTGTGCAGGAACAGGGATGTATCACATACAAACGGCTCAACTTTTGCTTTGTACTCCATCAGCTCTTCATAGAGATCATCCGGATTGATCAGCGGTTTGTGATACAGATGCTTCAGAAGAACATTCTTCTGCTCTGCAACTCTTACTACTTTTTCTTTTAATAATTCATCATCAAATAACTCGCTTACCTGGAAACCGATCTTTGCATACTTATCTGAATAGAACGGTGCAATTCCGGACTTTGTAGATCCGAAAGACTTGCCTCCGAGTCTCTCTTCTTCATATGCATCAAAATCTTTGTGGTAAGACATTACCATCTGCGCTCTGTCAGATACAAGAATCTTCGGCATCGGAACATTTCTGTCAACGATAGACTGTACTTCCTTGAAAAGTACCGGAATATCTAATGCAACACCATTTCCGATGATACTTGTTGTATGATCATAAAATACCCCTGACGGTAATGTATGAAGGGCAAATTTTCCATAATTATTAACGATTGTATGTCCTGCATTGGCTCCACCCTGGAAACGTACGATAATGTCAGCTTCCTCAGCAAGCATATCTGTAATTTTTCCTTTACCTTCGTCTCCCCAGTTAGCACCTACGACTGCTTTAACCATATCAATTCCTCCTGTGTTATTATCACATATCATTCTTCATTCGGGTGTCCTAAGACACCATTCGTTATTATACTATATTTCCGTGTTTCTGTAAAACAAATTTTGTACATTTTCACTGTTTTTCCACGTTTTTTTTATTTTTACATAAGCGGCGCTACAAGTTTTAATACCTGTCCGACAATCTTGGTCAGCAGTGACCGATTCTTTACTTCCATCAGCGTCACTTTATGACATTTCTCCAGTGTTTCCTGAAAATCACGTTCAATTCTGTCAATTTCTGAATTATTGTAAATAAAGGCTCCGCATTCAAAATGCAGATATAGGCTCCGGTAATCCAGATTGATCGTACCTACACTTGCCGTATCATCGTCTGCCACAAATACCTTTGCATGAACAAACCCCGGCTCGTATTCATAAATCCGGACACCGCCCTCTATCAGCTCTTTGTAATATGTCTTGGCCACAGCAAAAGCATACCACTTATCCGGAATATGTGGCATGATGATACTGACCTCCACGCCACTTTTTGCCACACGCGTCAACGTCGTGATCATCTCGTTATCCAATATCAGATACGGGGTCATAATATGTACATATTTTCTCGCATGGTTCAGAATATGGAAATAAACCTCTTCGCCTACATTTTCATCATCATACGGACTGTCTGCATAAGGAATTATATAGCCGTATTCCCGGTGCAATTCCCGGCGTTTTGGTGTCAGATAGCGATGATAGTTTTCTGAATATCGCTCATCTACATTCCACATCTCCAGAAACATCATTGTAAAGCTCTGTACCGCATCCCCCTTTAACATGATTGCTGTATCTTTCCAATGGCCGAACCGTTCTTTCCGGTTAATGTACTCATCTCCAATGTTGATTCCTCCTGTAAATGCTGTTTTTCCGTCTATAACACAGATTTTCCGGTGATCTCTGTTATTCTGTGTTGTAGACAGAAACGGCTTTACTGCATTTGCCATTTTACATTGGATTCCATAGTGTTTTAATTTCTCCGGATAATCATACGGAAGCATGGAAATCGCACACATTCCGTCATACATAAAACGAACTTCCACACCTTCTCTTACTTTCTGGATCAATATCTCCAGAATCTGATCCAACATGTATCCTTCTTCGACAATAAAATATTCCATAAAAATAAATTTTCGTGCTTTCTTAAGCTCCGCAAGCAGGCAACGGAATTTGTCTTCCCCCAATGGGAAATAACGAACCTGCGTATTCCGGTATGTCGGAAAGTTCAGCTGGTTTGAAAGATAATGCGACAGCCTTGCATTCGCTGATCGGCTTGCCCATAGTGCATCTACTGTATCTTTATCCTGCACCATATACTGGGACATCTCTGCTTTGAGTGTACTAAGTCTATGCTTCAGAAAGCGTGTCCCCACCTGCAGCTTCACATAAATATAAAACAGCGTTCCTACAACCGGAAACGTGATAATACACAAAATCCATGTCATCTTAAATGCCGGATTGCCCTCCGAATTGATTACGTAAATGATTACTATAACTCGCAGGCAAAGCATGATTCCGCTGATTGCTGTCGAATATGCCTGCAGCCGGAATGTAGTTATCGTAAAGACTCCGATCTGCATGAGAATCAGCAGGAGCATAATACCGGAACGACTGAAAACAATACGAAACAATCCTTTTTTTGCTGTTTTTTTTGGTTCATGTTTTTTCATAAACTAACTACCAATCTCCTCTTTTACTACACTTTCTTCAAAAAATATATTTTACAGTGTATCACAATTTTGTCAAGTTTTATAGTATTTTTATAAGTCTATCCCTTTCTTTTTCTTCTGAAAAGTATTACAATACATCTATTAGAACAACACGACGAAAGGAGTATTTACTTATGAATAAATTATGGAAACGTTTATTCGGACTCGCTGCGATCGGCAGTGCTGCCGCAGGTATTTTCTATTACTTTAAGAAGACAAAAGCTGACGACGAGGACGATTTTGACGATGATCTCGACGATATCTTTGAAAATGAAGGCTTTGATCTGGACAATGATCTGAAGCCGGTCTCTGACAGAGGTTATGTACCACTTACCCCAAAGACTGACAGCGAAGAAGATGCTGACTCTGATGAGGATAACTCCTCTGATAACAGTACTGAAGCTGATATAACAGAAAACGTTGACACTTCCAGCGAAGGAACTGAAACAGAAAATATTGATCCGGATAAGGAAGAACAGAAATAAATTTTCAAATCAGCATTCATTTAATAATAAACACAGATTTTGTTAAATGAGCAAAAGGGCATTACACAAATTCTAAATTTGTATAACGCCCTTTATTTTATGTCTGTGCTCTATATGTTCACATCTTGTTCATTTCTGCCATGGCAGTAACCGACAGCCGCTGAAGCTTTTTATAACTCTGTCCAGCACTGGTTCAGAAGGTTTACTGCTTCTTTGATATCTTCTTCAGACATATTCGCATATCCAAGAAGAATTGTCGCCGGCTCTTCTGTAGTTTCGATACGGTACTGGGACATTCCGTACACACGGACGCCGGCTTCCTTTGCCTTCCGGATCAGAAATTCTTCTGATGTACCATCCTTGAAATTAAGTAGCAGATGCACACCTGCATGTTCCCCGGAGATCCTGCATCTGCCAAGCAGTGGCTTTAATGCCTCAATCAGCACGTCATGCCGGTTCTTATATAACGCTCGCGTCTTGTTCAGATGGCGCTCATAATATCCTTCTTCAATGAATTTCTGCACGATCAGTTGATCCACCTTCGATACGGTAGAATTAATGAACCGGTAATTTTCCCTGTATTTTTTTAGAAGCGGTACCGGCAGAACCATATAGCTCAGTCGGATCGCCGGTGCGATCGACTTTGAAAATGTTCCCAGATAAATAACTTTCTCATCGGAATCATATCCCTGTAATGCCGGAATCGGTTTCCCTTTATACCGGAACTCACTGTCATAATCATCTTCAATAATGAAACGTCCTTCTTTTTCATTTGCCCATCGCAATAATTCCAGACGGCGTTTCAATGGCATGACAATCCCTGTCGGAT
This sequence comes from Dorea hominis, assembly GCF_014287705.1. Taxonomy (NCBI): domain Bacteria; kingdom Bacillati; phylum Bacillota; class Clostridia; order Lachnospirales; family Lachnospiraceae; genus Dorea; species Dorea hominis. The sequence continues at coordinate 113,055 of NZ_JACOOY010000001.1, forward strand.
ACTGATGAGACGGCGTTACATAAGCAATATCAGCATTTTCCATTTTCAAAGCATCCACACGCAGACCATTTTTATCTACCGGAACAGGCACTGTCTCGTATCCCAGACCGGAAAGTACGTGGTATGCCTGTTTATAAGTCGGATCTTCAAAAGCAATCCGGTGATTCTTTCCTAAAATGATACTTAACAACATCAGAATATAATCACTTCCGGCTCCGATCAGAATCTGCTCCGGCGTACAATGCACTCCCCGCGCCTGATACAGGTAATTACAGATTGCATTGCGGAATCCATATTCTCCCTGCGAATCCCCGCTTCGGAATAATTCTGTCCGATCATCAATCAATATATCTTTGGAAAGCTTTCTCCAGACATTATACGGAAAACTCTTAAGATCTACACCATTTGGTGTAAAATCAAACCGATATTTTTCTTGTTTTTCTTGTTTTTCTTCCACAACTGCAGGCTTTGCTGCCGACAACTGATACAATTCTTCAATCTGTGCTACAAAATAACCGCGGCACGGTTCTGATTCCAGATAACCTTCGGACAATAACTGTTCATAGGCTAGTTCAATCGTGCTGCGGCTGACTTCCAGATGTCTGGACAGCGCTCTCGTAGAAGGAAGCTTCTCCCCATAGGAGAGCTTCCCTCTGCGGATCTCTGTTTTAATATGTTCGTAGATCTGCTCATAAAGCGGAACCTTACTGTGTGCTTTTAGATCAATCGTTAATTCATTCATATCCTTTATTTTGGAAGTTTAAACGAACTCTTCAGTGAAACAATCCGGTTAAATACGAGCTGCTCCGGTGTAGAATCTTTGGAATCTACGCAGAAGTAACCATTTCTTACAAACTGAAAACTGTCAGACGGACCTGCCTCAGCGAAGCTGTCCTCTACATAACATCCCTTGCGGATCTCCAGTGAGTTCGGATTTAAATTAAGAGAACCATCTTCTTTGTTATACACACCCTTCTCTTCATCGATCAGATTCTCATAGAGACGGATCTCTGCCTGTTTCGCAAGAGGTGCATATACCCAGTGGATCGTTCCTTTCACTTTTCTTCCTGTAAATCCGGTTCCACACTTCGTCTCCGGATCATAAGTTGCATGTACAACTGTTACATTGCCATCCTCATCCGTCTCATAACTTGTACAAGTCACAAAATATGCATGCATCAGGCGTACTTCATTGCCAGGGAACAAACGGAAATATTTCTTCGGAGGCTCGATCATAAAATCGTTACGCTCAATATATAATTCTCTTCCGAATGGAACTTTACGCATGCCAAGCTCCGGATTCTCCAGATTATTCTCAACATCCAGATATTCTACTTCTCCTTCCGGATAGTTGTCGATTACTAATTTGATCGGATCTAACACTGCCATCATACGTGGTTTCTTCATCTTCAGATCTTCACGGATGCAGTACTCAAGCATTGCATAATCTACAGAGCTCTGGGATTTGGAAACGCCACATAATTCTACGAACTTACGGATAGATTCCGGCGTAAATCCACGTCTGCGCAGAGCTGCAATAGAAACAAGTCTCGGGTCATCCCATCCATCTACGATTCCATCCATAACAAGCTTCTTGATGTAACGTTTTCCCGTTACAACATTTGTCAGGTATAATTTGGAAAATTCGATCTGTCTCGGTGCCGGATCAAATTCACATTCCTTTACAACCCAGTCATATAACGGTCTGTGATCTTCAAACTCCAGTGTGCAGATAGAGTGTGTGATCTTCTCAATCGCATCTTCGATCGGGTGTGCAAAATCATACATCGGATAAATGCACCACTTATCTCCTGTATTGTGGTGTGTCATATGTGCCACACGGTAAATAACCGGATCACGCATGTTGATATTCGGTGATGTCATATCGATCTTCGCACGAAGAACACGTTTTCCGTCTTCAATCTTACCTGCACGCATCTCTTCAAATAACTGTAAGTTCTCTTCTACGGAGCGATCTCTGTACGGGCTATTCTTTCCCGGTTCTGTCAGCGTTCCACGGTATTCACGGATCTCTTCCGCACTCAGGTCGCAGACATATGCTTTGCCTTTTTTAATCAGCTTGATCGCGCATTCATACATTGTATCAAAATAATCGGATGCGAAATAGAGATGGTCTCCCCAGTCAGCACCTAACCACTTTACATCTTCTTTGATGGACTCTACAAATTCCATGTCCTCTTTCATCGGGTTCGTATCGTCAAAACGAAGGTGGAATGTTCCTCCATACTCCTTTGCCAGACCGGAATTTAAAATGATGGATTTAGCGTGTCCGATGTGAAGGTATCCGTTCGGTTCCGGTGGAAAACGGGTACATACTTCCTGGTAAACGCCCTCTTTCAGATCTTTATCTATCTCTTGTTCTATAAAATTCTTAGAAACTGTCTCTTCTCCCATGTTCTTCCTCCTAGTGATTATTCTGCCCCTTATCTTACCATAAAACATATGGACGAACAAGGTTTAAAACAAAAGAAAACCTCTGAAAGTCATGACTTCCAGAGGTCTTTATCTTTTGTACAAGCTGCCTAGCGGAATCGAACCGCCGACCTCCGCCTTACCAAGGCGACGCTCTACCGACTGAGCCAAGGCAGCACGCATATGTGCTATGCAACGTTAATACTATACAACACATACGCTATTTTTGTCAATATGATTTTTCGTCACTCTTTAAGATTTTTTCGGTCTTATTTTTGATGCGCTGCAGTGCATTATCAATCGTTTTCGGGCTCTTATCCAGAAGCTTTGCAATCGTCTTATAGTCTGTTCCCCGAAGGCGCAGATACAATACTCTGCTTTCCAGATCACTGAGTGCTTCTTCCAGACGGCTCTCAATAAGAGTCGCATATTCCTGGCTGATAAGCAGCTCTTCCGGATTGTTCTGACCTTCCGCTTCTACTGTTTCGATCAACGGATTCTGGTCATCCGCACCGGTCTCATACAGAGAAATGTAAGAATTTAATGGGCTGTGTTTTTTTCTTCTGGATGCCGTTATTGCTGAATACAACTGTCTTGTAATACATAATTTTGCGAAACTGTAAAAGGATGAATTCTGATCCGGTGCATAGTCACGAACAGCCTTAAACAGACCGATCATCCCTTCCTGAATCAGGTCATCTGTCTCACCGCCGAGAAGATACATTGCATTGGCTTCTTTGCGGACAAGATTTTTGTATTTTTCCATAAGAAAATCAATGATCTCTTTCTCACCGCCGCGCAGCTTCTCAATCAGCAGTTCATCTGTCATCTTCTCATATTTCATGCGCTTCCATTCCTTTTGATTCTTATGCCATTCTCTGTCTTACAATCTCATAAGCAAGGACACCGGCTGCCACAGACGCGTTTAGTGAATCGATATCACCGTGCATCGGAATGCTTGCTACATAGTCGCAGGTTTCTTTTACGAGGCGGCTGACTCCCTCGCCTTCGTTTCCGATCACCAGTCCGATCGGTCCTTTCAGATTAAGATCATACATCTTCTCGCCGCCCATATCGGCACAGACAAACCAAAGACCTTCTTTTTTCAGTTCTTCCATTGTCTTTACCAAATTTGTAACTTTTGCTACCGGTGTATAGTTCAGTGCACCGGCAGATGTTTTTGCCACAGTTGCTGTCAATCCGACTGCTCTTCTCTTCGGGATGATCACTCCGTGTGCACCGGCAAGATTTGCCGTACGGATGATCGCGCCAAGATTGTGCGGATCTTCAATTCCATCCAGAAGAACAAGGAAAGGATCTTCTCCACGCTCTTTTGCAAGCGCTAACATATCCTCTACTTCTGCGTATTCATACGATGCAGTATAAGCAATCACACCCTGATGTCTTCCCGTCTCAGAAAGCTGATGCAGACGCTCTTTTTCTACAAACTGAATGATCGTGTCGTGTTTCCTTGCTTCTCTTATGATCGTGCGCACCGGTCCGTCCTGGCAGCCGTCCAGAACAAATAATTTGTCAACCGGTTTTCCGGAACGAAATGCTTCCAGAACCGCATTTCTTCCCTCGATTTTATTTTCGTTTGTTTTCTTATTATAATCTTCGCTCATGTCCGACTCCTTATTGTTCCTCTTCAAGGCTCTTAAGTCCCATTTTCACCAGTTCCATCATTCTTGCGTAATCCTTTTTCAGATACAGATATCCCATCACTGCTTCAAAACCGGTCGCACGTCTGTAATCGGTCACAGACTGGTTCTTCGCAGGTGATACACTCTTGGAATTCCGTCCCCTTTTGTAAATGCTGTGCTCTTCTTCTGTCAGTTCTTCCTGCAGAACACGCATCATTTTAGACTGTGCTTTTGCCTGCACATAGGTACTGGTTTCTTTGTGCAGTTTCTGTACCGGTTTGTTGCCCTGGTTTACAACTAACGTCTTCATGATCAAATCGTAAATACTGTCACCGATATACGCCAGAGTAAGAGGTGAATATTCTCTTATATCCACCTCTTTTAACCGGAACGTTTCCTGCATGCAGGAGTCAAACTCCCAGTTTATGCTCTTTTCCATTGTACTCCTTCTCTTGTATCTTTTAAAACGATACCTTTTTCTAATAACTCGTCACGGATTGCGTCTGCTCTTGCGAAATCTTTGGCTTTTCTTGCTGCCTGACGCTCTTCGATCAGTTTTTCAATATCTTCATCCAAGATGTCTTCCTTCTTGTCAACGAGCAGTCCAAGTACATCTGTTAATTTTACCAGAAGATCAAAGAGTTTGCCAAGGTATTCTGCTGAGCTCTCACTGTCTGTATTACTGTTTGCAAATTTAACAAGGTCAAATACTGCTGCGATTGCATCTGCTGTATTGAAATCATCTTCCATTGCTCTCTCAAAATCAGCAACAAATGCATCTGTCTGTGTAAATAACTTGTTCTCTTCCTCTGTCATCTTTTCATTTGCAGCATTTTTCTTTAAGAATTTCAGATTATCTGCCGCATTGACAATACGCTCCAGACCATTCTTGGATGCTTCCATAAGATCTGCGCTGAAGTTCAGCGGACTTCTGTAATGTGCGCTTAACATAAAGAAGCGAAGCACCTGCAGATCATACTGTTCACTGATCTCACGGACAGTGCGGAAGTTTCCTAATGACTTGCTCATTTTGCGATTATCGATATTTAAAAATGCATTGTGCATCCAGTATTTAGCAAATTTTTTTCCGTTGGCAGCTTCACTCTGTGCGATTTCATTCTCATGATGTGGAAATACAAGATCTTCTCCACCGGCGTGAATATCGATCTGCTCACCCAGATATTTTTTAGACATCTCTGAGCACTCAATGTGCCATCCCGGACGTCCCTCGCTCCACGGTGCTTTCCAGAAAGGTTCTCCTTCTTTTTTCGGTTTCCAGAGAACGAAATCCAACGGATCTTCTTTTTCATCTTCGCCGCTTACAAGGAGTGATCTCTCACCGGATCTTAAATCATCCAGATTTTTATGGGAAAGCTTTCCATAGTCTTTGAATTTTCTTGTGCTGTAATATACCGTTCCGTTTTTCTCATAAGCATAGCCTTTGTCGATCAGTGTCTGGATCATCTCAATCATTCCGCTGATTTCTTCTGTTGCAAGCGGATTCTTTGTTGCCGGCTCGATGTTCATTCCATCCATATCTTTCTTACACTCTGCAATATAGCGTTTGGAAATCTCATCGGACGAAACGCCTTCTTCATTAGCTTTCTTAATGATTTTATCATCTACATCTGTGAAGTTGGATACATAATTAACATCGTATCCTTTGTACTCAAAATAACGTCTGACCGTATCAAATACAATCATCGGTCTTGCATTTCCGATATGGATAAAATTATAAACCGTTGGTCCGCAGACATACATCTTAACTTTGCCTTCTTCCAGCGGGGTAAATTCTTCTTTTTGTTTTGACAGTGTGTTATACAGTTTCATCTTTGTCTCTTCCTCTCTTTTCTTATTCTTCTCTGGAACTTTCTATGAATTCCATTTTTTCTATTTCTTTGATCAGTTCCTTCTTATCTTTACGCAGGCATTTCATATTCTTCTCCATTGCACGGATCTCTTCTCTCATGCGGAGATTTTCTTCCTGCAGGTTCTGGATATCTGCGCTGATCGGATCTGGTAAATGTACCTGATCTAGATCCATACGCGGAATCTTCTGGTCATCCATCTTCACAATTCTTCCCGGCACACCGACAACTGTACAGTTCGGCGGTACTTCTTTTAATACAACCGCTCCGGCGCCAATCTTGGAATTTTCTCCGATGGTGAAGGAACCAAGTACTTTTGCGCCGGCACTTACCATGACATTATCTTTAAGTGTCGGATGCCTCTTTCCCTGTTCCTTACCCGTTCCACCAAGGGTGACACCCTGATACAGTGTAATATTATCACCAAGCTCTGCTGTCTCTCCGATGATCACACCGCTTCCGTGGTCGATAAAAAGTCCTTTGCCGATCGTAGCTCCTGGATGGATCTCAATACCGGTTTTGCGCACGGCACGCTGTGACACCCATCTTGCCAGAAAATAATGTTTCTTTAAATATAATTTATGTGCAATTCTGTAATGTAAAATTGCCTTGAAACTGGAATATAAAAAAACTTCCATATTGGATTTGATCGCAGGATCCCGTTCACGAACAACCTGAATCTCCTCTTTTACGTAAGAAATAACTCCCATATCTATCGCTCCTTCATTATAAAAAACGCCTCTTGCTTTCGCAAGAGGCGTATATATCGCGGTTCCACTCTTCTTCCAGAATCAGACCTTCCTGCTGAAATGTCCCCCGCTTAAGGAAAATCTTCTTCTGCTTAAGTACACGTAACGTGTGTAATTCCGTACCCGGCTACCCATCTTATCTGAACGCATCAGACTACGCTCGCCGGATCAACTCCCGAATGCACTTCACGATGCTCTTTCCTGAAAACCGCTTTCAGCCGGTGACGGTTTCTCTCTGACAGTTGCAAGTATCGCTACTCTTTTCGTTCATCGTCTTTTCATATAGAATATACTATATGCGAATTATCGGCATTTGTCAATGGGAGACAAGTGGAAATCTCAATGTTATTTTGAAAAGATCTGCTTCTGTCTCAATATCCAGATGTCCTTTCTGCAATTCTGTAAAACTGCTTACAATGGCAAGTCCCAGTCCGGAACCTTCGGTTTTCCGGGATTCATCTCCCCGCACAAACCGTTCGGTCAGTTCTTCTGGTTTTACATGCAGTTCTTCTCTGGAAACATTCTTCATATGCACAACCGCTTCTCCATCTTCTTCACGGATGGAAATATAGGCTCTCGTATGCGGCATCGCGTATTTTGTAATATTAACAAGCAAGTTTTCAAAGATCCGGTATGTTTTCTGGCTGTCCAGATGTACGATCAGCCTTTCTTCCGGAAAATCGCAGCGGAACTCCACACCGGATTTCCGGATCTGTTCATCCAGTTCCAATTTTACCTGTTTAAACAGATTTACCATATCCAAATCCAGCAGGTTCAGTTTGACAGCCTGGCTGTTCGCTTTGCTCACTTCAAACAAATCTTCGATTAGTACTTTCAGCCGCAGTGATTTTCGTTCCAGGATCTCAATGTACTCTTTCTGTTTTTCTTCATCTTTTTCATTTTTCAGAAGATCCACATAAGTAATGATCGCTGTGAGCGGTGTTTTCAGATCATGCGAAACATTGGTGATCAACTCTGTCTTCATCCGCTGGCTCTTCACTTCTTCATCCACTGCCTTTTTAAATCCGCTCTGAATCGTTCCAAGTGCGTCACCGACCGGCTGGAACATCCTTAGATCCGTACCTATTTCTGCATCCAGATTGCCGTTTGCGATTGCTTCTGCTGCATTCAAAAGCTGCATGTATCTGCGTCTCATTCTGCGATACCAGATATTTAATACAATAAACAAAAGGACTGCATCACACAGAAGAAACCACATCATATCTCCCTGCCCGACTATAAAGCAAGGCACTAATAATATGGAATTAATAAGAACAACCTTTAACATATAACGCTGTCCTCTGTCTCTAAAATCAATCTTTTCCAGCATATAGAGGGTTTTTCTGCCAGCACTTTTCACGGTGCCGCAGATTTTTCCGGAAATATTCTTTATCGTCTTCCTTTTTCTGTAGCACAGTGAATATTCTTTTATATATCCTCTGACTCCACAGGTCCAGATATGTCTGAGATTCGTCACGATCCAGTAATCCACAGCAAATACTGCCGCCCACAAAAGCGTTTCCGTGCCTTCTGACCGCAAACCGTCTGTAACACGTGCCCGGACAAGCGACGGCGCACACGTAAGCAACACAGTGAATGCAGGCACAGCTACTTCCACAGGAGCCTGGAAAATCTGTTCTTCTCCGGTCTGAAAGCTCTTCACTGACGGATAAACACATGCAAGAAGCGCAACTGCAGCAAGCAGTGCATAGATCATCCTGTCTGCTGAATCCGGTACTTCATCCTGTTCACTGAAATCCATTTCCGTGCTGTCTTTTAAATAAGCTTTCAGATTTTTCTCTGTAATTCCATAACGGAATGTGCAATTCTCCGGATTCTTTAATATCGTATTTGTTTTTCCGTCCGTCTGCGTATCTGCTTCATCATCTTCATAAAGAAACGCCTCATCCGGCTGTGTACTTACATCGTTCAATGCCCGCCTGAGCGCAAGAAGCTGCTTGCTTTTGTTACTTCCGGATAAAATCTGCGCCATTGGTTTTCCATTTTTATCATACTGGATAGTAAATGAAAATGCATATTTCGTCATATCATCTTCCATCGCCTGTTCACCTGTACTGACAGAACTTCTTGCTATGACCTCACCTTTTTCATTTTCCATTTCGTAATCAATATATGGATAGAGCATTTTGTAATTTGTAAGCCATTCCCAGTATGCATCCTGATCCAGCATATCCCGTAACTTCGTGCGTTCTTTTTCCGTTCCGTTTTCATTTGTATACATAATATATCCATTCTGAACGAATGGCATCATAAAATCTTCAGATGACTCGTGGCTTCTTTTTTCCTTTTCTACGTTTGCCGCGGCCTCTCTCTGATAGAGCTGATATCTTCCGACAACCATCGCAGCCGGTATCAGTATCGTAAAAAAGATTAGTATGCACGCCAGTTTATGCCTGTTTTTCAATTTTGTATCCAACTCCCCACACCACCTTCAAATATTTTGGTTCTTTCGGGTTAATTTCTATTTTCTCCCGAATATTTCTCACATGCACCATAATAGTGTCTGTATTCACCGCCTCTTCTTCCCATACCCATTCATAGATTTCATCAGCGGAAAAAACTCTGCCTGGATGTTTCATTAACAGCAGAAGAATCTTATACTCTGTCGGTGTCACTTTCACGTCTTCCCCGTCTACGCTCACTGCTTTGCGGTCCTCATTCAGTTCCAATCCACCGATTGTATAAATATGTTCCTTTTCTTCTTTTTCCTTTAATCTGCCCATAAAATTCCGGTATCTGCGAAGCTGGGAATTAACTCTAGCCAACAGTTCCATCGGTGTAAATGGTTTTGTCACATAATCATCCGCTCCCATATTTAGTCCCATGATCTTGTCTACTTCTTCTGATTTTGCGGATAAGAAGATAACCGGAAAGTCATATTTTTCTCTTAATTTTACCGTCATTGTAATTCCATCCATGCGCGGCATCATAATATCTACGATCGCGAGATGGATTTCTTCTTTTTCTATCACCTCCAGACCTTCGATTCCATCTTCTGCCTGGTACACTTCGTATCCCTGGCTTTTCAGATAGATCTCAATTCCCTGACGGATCTCCTTATCATCTTCCACTACAAGTACGTGATTCATTTCCATTTTCTTTCTCCCTGCTTCTCTTTTAAATATCATGTCGGGGCAAACCCGGCTCCGATACCTGCGGATTCTTCCGCATTATTCGGTATCTTAAAAAATGTGTGGATACAGTTTCTTTTTCTCTAACCTTTGTATCATATCACATTTTATGATTCAAAGTATAAAGAACTTTTCTTAAGAGCCGCCGGATGGCTTTCTAAAGATTTTCTAAAGAAAATACCCGGAGCAGCTTTTCGTGCATACACAATATTTTTGTGTTATTTCTTACAAGAATAACAGTGATAAGCGCGATTGCCGCCAATACCTTTCCTATAAAAAGTCTATATTTATTATGATTTTCTATAAATTGTTTCTATGTATTTTCACCTTGACATACAAATAAACTACCGATATAGTAGATTAAGTACTTTCTATATGTACCACAGAAAGGAGGCATTTTCAGATGTCTTTAAATGCTAATAACAGTAAGGAATTACAGAAGAAACAGAATACCATCACTTTCATCAATGCTGCGACAGAGATGATCGCTGAATTAGGGATTGAACATATTTCGATTCGAAAGATTGCAGAAAAAGCCGGATTCCACAACTCAACCATTTATCTTTATTTTAAAGACCTGGATGAACTTCTGCTCCTCGCTTCCATGAAATTTTTTCAGAAATACAGTCACTCTCTCAGTCTTTTGAGCAAGACAGCTACTACATCCGGTGAGACTTTCATTAAGATCTGGGATTATTTCCTGACAACGGTTTTCAAGTGGCCAAATCTGTTCTTTAATTTCTTCTACGGAAAGCGAAGCGACGACCTGACGCCTTATATGAACCATTATTATGAACTCTATCCGGAAGAACGTAACGAATATACGGACGATATCCACAACATGTATTACGGCAAGAATATTGAGGAACGAAGCAGCAACCTGCTCAAAACTGTCCTGAATGAAACAGATAAGGTGACTACAGATAATATGGATATGGTAAATGAGATTATTGTCAGCTACTGCAAATACAAGCTGGAGCAGAAACGAGCGAATATGGATCTTGACAATACGAAGTTAAAAGACGAATGTCTGCATGTCATCTCCTATGTTACAGGCGTATAAATGCAGTTCATTGTGTAAGCATAAATCTGTACCTGGCTCATCGTATACCTGCAGAACTTGCCATCGGCAGCTTCCTCTGGATGCTATGGCAACACAAAAAAGTCAGCTTTCCCAAACCGGAAGCTGACTTTTTTATTTGTTATGGCGACAAGGAAAATGCGCCCTGCTTGCATGGCAGCATTTGACGACAGCTAATCAGCGATAAAATTCGCAGAGCGCGTTTTATCGCTGTTATAGCGTCCGGGAAATAACTCCCTTATTTTTTCAGAATTAATGCTGCAAATACAACATCTTCTTCCCCGTCGTTACGGATCCCGTGTCCGTCTCCGTCCTTACAGAAGAATACATCTCCCGGTTTTGCCGGAATCTTCGTGCCATTATCTTCGTAAATTCCTTCACCTGACAAAATATAATACGTTTCCGTTTCTCCATGATGTTCATGGTGCCCGAGCTCAGAATGTGGCGGCAGTGTCACTTTACTGAACATCTTACAGTGCGCACCAAGTTCCTCTGCACCAAGCAGTGCCTCCTTCAAAATATATCCTTCTCCACCACTTGGTTTTTCAACTTTTACGATCTCTCTTTCGCCTTCTCTTGTCATTTTCGTTCTGCCTCCTTCTTACGATTGCCTCTGTACCTGCTATGAAAACAGTTTTCTCAAAACTCTATAAAAACAAGATACAACCGCAGAGCCGATCCGTCAATCCACTTTTTATCAAAATACTGCTCCTTTTCACAATTTAATTTACGATCCTGTAATATTCTTTTGCAGTAAGGCTGTATACGATTGCATAAAATACAGCAAACACACCAATTGTTGTAACCGTACATCCCGCAAACAGAGCTCTGTTACTTAAATTCAGTACACGCAGAAGTTTTACCATGATCGGAAATGCCACAATTACATGCAGAATTGCCATAAAAAGCGGCAGGAAAAATACACTTAAGATCTGGCTTCTGATGGAACGACGCACTTCGCGCTTACTCATTCCGACATTCTGCATAATCTGAAATCGTTTTCTGTCTTCAAAGCCTTCGGATATCTGTTTATAATAAATGATCAGCACCGTTGCGATCAGAAACAGGATTCCCAAATAAATTCCAATGAAGAACAATCCGCCATAGAGACCATAGAAACTCTCCCTGCTCGTCTCTCTGCTTTCCATTTCTGTATAAGGAACTTTGTTTAGCCCTTTTTGTAATTTTCCCAGTATCTTTGCATTTTCTGCATTCTTTCCATTCAGGTCAAATGCTGTATAATAGCGGAGCATCTGCTGATTTTTCTTAAAAGCTTCCGGTACATTCTGCCCAGAATAATTCTGCATCTGCAAAATTTTTAAAATCGCATCTGTGTTTTTGAAAACAATATAATAATTACCATATACCGACTGTGTTTTCTCCACCTCTGCTTTCAATTTCCTGATCTGTTTTTTCACATGAAAATTCTCTTTTGCAATTTTCAGATCATAATAATTATATTTTCCATCTGGACAGTACAACAGAATTTCGTTTTCATTTAATGTTTCTGTTTTTCCTTCCATGTGATTATAATCTTCCAGCGGAAGCAAAGTCAGATAGCAGATTTTTGATGAATTATATGCATCCGCATTTATTTCAAACTGTTCGTCTTTCTGTGATGCCATAAGCTGACCGCATCGGTAAGAAATCTGTGATTGTCTCTGTAAATGCAGACGATCACATTCTTTTTCAAGGGCTTCCTGCAATTGATTTCTGGATTCTCTGCTAGTCTGATAATTTGTTACTGCCACTGCTTTCGGGAAACGTGTATGTAAAACGTCCTCCATTCCTGCATACAGTGATGTTGTTGTAGATATCATTACAAGCACCATCGTACTTAAAATACAGATATTTGCAAGCCCGACTGCATTCTGTTTCATCCGGTAGATCATTCCTGATATGGTTGTAAAATGTCCCTGTCTGTAATAATATTTTTTGTTTTTCTTTAAAATCTTCAAAAGCGCAATACTACCTGCTGTAAACAGCGCATAAGTACCGATGATGACAAGAACCACCGCCAGAAAAAAAGTTAATAAAGCTTTTAACGGCTCTTTTGTAGTCAGGGCGATATAGTATCCGCTTCCCAGTGCCAGGACTCCGACAAGGGCGAGCAGCCATCTCGTCTTCGGCTCTTTCTCTCCCTGACTGCTTCCACGCAGAAGTTCCATCGGATTCGCAAGCTGCACCTGCAGAAGGTTGTAAATAAACGTAAGCATGAAAATGATCAGAAATAAAACGAGACAGTCTTTTATTGCCGCCATGCTGACCGCAAACTTCATTTCCACTCCGCTGTGCAGGATTTTAAGCAGGATCAGATACATCATTTTTCCGAATATAATTCCAAGGATCAATCCTCCGATCATGCTGACTCCTGCAATGATCACCGTCTCTACTGCCATCATTTTCGCAATATGCCGTTTTCCCATTCCGAGAACATTGTAAACACCAATTTCATTTTTTCGCTGTTTCATCAGGAAACTGTTTGTATAAAAGAGAAAAATCACAGAAAAAATAACCATCACGCCTGTTGCGTACTGCAGGCAGAGCCGCAGCGTTTCCATTCGCAGGTCTTTGCTTTTTGTCAGTGCATCAAACATATAGAACATCATAACCATCAACATAGAGGTCAATATATATGGCATGTAAGTCTTCCGGTTATTTTTCAGGTTTGTGACGGCAAGTTTTGCATAAATGTTTCTAGCCAATGTGCTCACCTCCCGTTGCAAGAACGCTTAAGGTGTCTGAAATCTTCTGATACATCTCATCTTCGCTCAGATTTCCACGATATAACTGATGAAACACCTCTCCATCCTTGATGAAAAGCACTCTTTTCGCTGTGCTTGCCGCACGCACACTATGTGTAACCATGACGATCGTCTGTCCGTCCTCATTGATACCGGTAAAGAGATCAAGCAGTGCTTTGGAAGCCCGAGAGTCCAGCGCTCCTGTCGGTTCGTCCGCGAGAAGGAGCTGTGGTTTGGTAACCAGCGCTCTGGCAACTGCCGCACGCTGTTTCTGTCCTCCTGATACCTCATATGGATATTTGTCCAGAAGCTGCGTGATCTCAAGCTGCTTTGCAACCGGCTGCAGCCGCTCTTCCATTTTCCCATATTTCATTCCAGACAATACAAGTGGAAGAAATATGTTATCTCTTAACGAAAATGTATCCAGAAGATGAAAATCCTGAAATACAAATCCGAGATTTTGTCTTCGGAAAGCTGCCATTTCTTTCTCTTTTATCCCGGAAAGGTCGCGTCCTTTCAAATACACCTTTCCTTTTGTCGGTCTGTCAAGTGCTGCCAGAATATTTAAAAGTGTTGATTTTCCGGAACCGGACTCTCCCATAACTGCTACATATTCTCCCGGTTCAACTGAAAAATTAACGTTTCGCAGCGCCTCTACCTGGTTGCCTCCAAATCTGGTCGTATATACTTTTTTTACATTTCTTACTTCTAATAATGCCATTTGTTTCACCCTTTCCATATCATCTGTTTTACATCTATGATTATAGAAAAAAGGAAAATGTACAGCCATCGATTCAGGTTACATTTTCCTTCCTGTTTCTTACATTTTTGTAAGATATCTCATTTTACTTCCAGATTCTCTTTTGTATCTATTCAATCGGTAATTTTTCTCTGGACAAATCCATGCAGGCTCTTGTTCCTTTCCCCGCTTCCGATTTCAGCCACAATCCATGCTGAAGCTTATCCATTACCGATTTGCATAAATAAAGTCCGATGCCTGTCGATTTCTTATCATTTCTGCCATTATAACCGGTAAATCCGCGTTCAAAAATCCGTGGCAGATCTTCTTCACGAATACCGATCCCAGTATCTTCCACAACAAGTATCTGACCTTTTTTATAAATATGCACACTTCCGTTTTCTGTATATTTCAAAGCATTGGAAAGCAGCTGCTCCAGAACAAACGACAGCCATTTTTCATCGGTTAATACTGTTTCCTGAATCGGCTCATATACCAGTGTGATTTTCTTTAAAATAAACATCTTGGAATACTTGCGCACTACTTGGCGGATAACCGTATCAAGATCACAGACTGCAAAGGACAGATCCGCTGACATATCTTCCATACGCAGATAAGTTAAGACCATTTCTACATACTGCTGGATTTTAAATAATTCCATCTCCAGTTCTCTTACCAGAACCGGATGCTCCTCTTTTTCTGTCTGAAGCAGGAGATTCATCGCTGCGATCGGAGTCTTGATCTGATGCGCCCACATACTGTAATAATCCAGCATGTCCTGCCGTTCTATTGCCTGTTCCGACTCAGTCTCATTGATCTGCGTATATAATTTCTGTACCAGTTTCTGATAATCCTGTTCCAGAAGTGTGGTTTCTTCTGCAAATTCCAGAATCTGCTCTTTCTCACCTTTTATAACATTCTGCAGTTCTCTGTGCGTTCTTCTGTATCTTACAAATCCAAGAACCGCATAAAGCAGGCTCCACACACCTGACAGTAGAAATGCATATTCCACACATGCCAGATCGATATGATACAGATCAAATATAACGAAAAAGATTCCATACGCACCCAGATACATACAGATCTGCGTCCGATGTTCTTTTATATATGCTCTTAAGATTTTCATAGTTCCACCAAATATCCAATTCCTTTTTTCGTACGGATCACATCTGTCATTCCGATACTTTCCAGTTTTTTACGAAGTCTTGTCACATTAACTGTAAGTGTATTATCGTCCACAAACGAATCATTTTCCCAGAGTCGTTCCATGATCGTATCTCTTGAAACAATCTTTCCCGCATTTTCAAGTAATATCTGTAAAATTCTAAATTCATTTTTTGTCAGCTCGACTCTCTGCTCCTGATAAGTCAGCACTGCATCATTCAGATTCAAAAGAGCACCTTTATATTCTATCGCATTTGTCGTTCCGCCAAAAGAATAGGTTCTTCTAAGCAGTGCCTGTACTTTTGCAGTCAGAACTGTCAGATCAAATGGCTTTTCAATAAACTCGTCCGCACCCATATTCATCGCCATGACAATGTTCATATTGTCATTTGCTGAAGAAAGAAAAACAATCGGTACTTTCGACACTTCACGAATCTTCTGGCACCAGTAAAAGCCATTAAAAAACGGAAGCATAATATCCAGGATCACAAGTTCCGGTTCAAAAGCCAGAAATTCCTGCAATACATTTTTCAAATCTTCTGTCGTTTTTGTTTTGTAATTCCATTTTTCCAAATGCATTGCCACTGTCTGTGCAATCGTCTGGTCGTCTTCTACAATTAAAATCTTATACATCTTTTTCCCCACCTGCCGAGACTATGGTAGCCATCCCGCTCTGATTAGCGGTCGTCAAATGCAGCCATGCAAGCATGGTGCATTTTCCTCGTCGCCATAACAAAATGAGCAGAAACGTCCCGCCTCTGCTCTTACATCCTAATACCTTGTCCGGAAGTTGTCAATTCCAGAAATAAGACTTTTTTGCTCTATCTCTTAGTGGAAATAATGATCACCGATCTTCTTTCCGGAGCCTCCCTGATTAAAATACAGACATCCATTTATCGGATCTTTTCCTTTTAATGCATCCGCTGCTGCTTTCCAGGCGGTTTTGGTATAACTTTTATTCTGCAAAACACGATTCAGCCATCCGCTGCCTGCCGGTCCGAACTGTCCGCGCTGATAGATAACTTCCTTCATAGAATCCGGATATGTTTTGCTTTTTATCCGGTTTAAAACAACCGCTCCCACAGCAACCTGTCCTTTATACGGCTGATTTCCCGCTTCACAGAATATAAGTGCTGCTAACAGCTCCTGCTGTTTTTTCAGTTTCTTTTGTTCCTGTTTTTTTCTTGCTTCTCTTTTTGCACGGATTTTCTGTCGTCTGATTTCCTGCTCTTTTTCCAATACTGCCTGTTTTAATCTGATCTTTTGTACTCGTATTGTCTCCCTCGTCTGAACTGCAATCGATCTGGAATGTCTGACGTTTCCCTCCACCGATGCCGCTTTCGCTGTAAATCCAGTCATACACACGGTACATATCAAAGCCGCTAAGAATAATACAATCTTTTTACTTCCCTTACCTACAGAACCTGCCACTGGCAACTTCCTCCGGATGCTATGACAATTCATAAATATAATACCCTCCTATATGTGCCAAACCATTTTCTTTACATAAATCATACTCATTCATTTCAATTTTATTACAAATATTACAAAAATGTTACGCACAACGTCTGGTATCATATCATAATCTGGCTGTTCTGTCAAATATTACTCGAAGAACAGAAAAATCAAATAGGACAAAATTCCTAATATGTAAAAAACCTGCTACAGAATCCTGTAGCAGGTTTTATCTTGACATCTTTAAATTGTAGCAATATCGATCAATGTCAGTTTCTTAATATCTGTATTCTCCAGACTGGATACAAGCGCTTTTGCTGTATCAATCGCTGTCAGTACATTCACACCTGTCTCAATCGCATTTCTACGGATCACAAAACCATCTCTGGAATGTTCTGCTCCCTGATGCGGTGTATCGATAACAAGGTCGATCTTATGTCCCAAGATAAGATCCATCAGGTTCGGAGATTCCTGCTCGATCTTATTTACTGCATTTGCTTTCACTCCTGCTTCTTTCAGGATATCCGCAGTTCCTCTCGTTGCAAAGATCTTATATCCAAGTTTCTCGAATCTGCGTCCGATATCGATTGCTTCTTCCTTATCTTCATCACGAACAGTCATGATCATATTCTTATGCTTCGGCAGACGGATTCCGGCTCCGATAAATGCCTTATACAATGCTTCGTCAAATGTCTTCGCAATTCCCAGACACTCTCCGGTAGATTTCATCTCAGGTCCTAAGCTGATATCTGCACCACGTATTTTCTCGAAGGAGAATACCGGCATCTTAACAGCAAAATAATCTGCTTCCGGCTGTAATCCTGGTGTGTATCCGAGATCTTTGATCTTTGCTCCGATGATGACTTTTGTTGCAAGCGGAACGATTGGGATACCGGTTACTTTACTGATATATGGAACCGTACGGCTGGAACGAGGGTTTACCTCGATGACGTACACTTCTTCACCACATACAATAAACTGGATATTGATCAGTCCGATAACGTGCAGTGATTTTGCAAGTCTTCTTGTATATTCTGCGATCGTCTGCTTCGTCTTCTCGGAAATGCTCTGTGCCGGATATACGGAAATACTGTCTCCGGAATGGATTCCTGCACGCTCGATATGTTCCATGATACCTGGAATCAGGATATCTTCGCCATCGCATACTGCATCGACCTCAATCTCTTTACCCTGCAGATATTTATCTACAAGAATCGGATGATCCTGTGCAATCCGGTTGATGATGCCGATAAATTCATCAATATCATGGTCGTTAATCGCAATCTGCATTCCCTGTCCGCCGAGTACATAAGAAGGTCTCACAAGTACCGGATACCCCAGTCTGTTTGCAACTTCTTTTGCTTCTTCTGCTGTAAATACAGTACCACCTGTTGGTCTTGGAATCTTACACTCTTCCAGAATCTCATCAAACAGCTCACGGTCTTCCGCTGCATCTACATTCTCGGCAGAAGTTCCAAGGATTGGAACGCCCATTTTCATAAGAGACTCTGTCAGCTTGATCGCTGTCTGTCCACCAAACTGTACGACTGCTCCGTCCGGTTTTTCAAGATCAACAATACTCTCTACATCTTCCGGTGTCAGCGGTTCAAAATACAATTTATCTGCAATGTCAAAGTCTGTACTTACTGTCTCCGGGTTATTATTTACAATGATTGTCTCATAGTCTTCTTTTGCAAATGCCCATGTACAATGCACAGAACAGAAATCAAACTCAATTCCTTGTCCGATACGGATCGGACCTGATCCAAGAACAAGTACTTTCTTCTTGTCATTCGTCTCTTCAACTTCGTTCTCGCTGCCAAATACAGAATAATAGTACGGTGTCTCTGCTGCAAACTCAGCCGCACACGTATCAACCATCTTATATGCTGCCGTAATTCCATATTCATGGCGCATATCGTGAATCTGGCGCTCTGTATTGCCTGTTAATTTTGCAATAACAGAATCTGGAAATTCCATACGTTTTGCTTCTTTTAATGTCTCTGCATTCAATGTTTCATTCTGCAGCTTCTGTTCCATCTCAACAAGAATTGCAATCTTGTCAATGAACCATTTGTCAATCTTTGTGATTGCATGAATCTCATCATAACTGATTCCCTGGCGGATCGCTTCTGCAATCTTCCAGATTCTTCTGTCATCTACAACTTTTAACTCTTCTAACAGCTCCTCACCTTTCAGATGTGAAAAATCGTAAGACATCAGGCTGTCTACATGCTGCTCCAGAGAACGGATTGCTTTCATAAGTGCACCTTCAAAGTTATCACAGATACTCATAACTTCTCCGGTTGCTTTCATCTGTGTTGTCAGTGTACGTTTTGCACTGATAAATTTATCAAATGGAAGTCTCGGGATCTTTACAACGCAATAGTCAAGCATTGGCTCGAAACTTGCATAGGTCTTCTTCGTAACTGCATTCTTAATCTCATCCAGTGTATATCCAAGTGCGATCTTTGCAGCAACTTTCGCAATTGGATATCCGGTTGCTTTGGAAGCCAGTGCAGAAGAACGGCTTACACGCGGATTTACCTCGATAACACAGTACTCAAATGTGTCAGGATTCAACGCATACTGTACGTTACATCCTCCGGTAATATTCAGCTCGCTGATAATGTTCAGCGCAGAAGTTCGCAGCATCTGGTACTCCTTATCACCCAGTGTCTGGGAAGGTGCAACTACAATACTGTCACCGGTATGCACACCAACCGGATCTATATTTTCCATATTACATACAGTAATGCAGTTTCCATTGCCGTCACGCATCACTTCATACTCAATCTCTTTCCATCCGGCAATACAACGCTCTACCAGTACCTGTCCGACACGGGAAAGTCTGAGACCATTTTCCAGAATCTCAACTAACTGTGTTCGGTCGTGGGCGATACCACCGCCGCTTCCACCAAGTGTGTAAGCCGGACGAAGTACAACCGGGTATCCGATCTTCTCCGCAAATGCAATACCATCTTCCACATTCTCAACAACGAGGGAAGCTGCACATGGCTCACCGATCTTCTCCATCGTCTCTTTAAATTCCAGACGGTCCTCTGCTTTCTTGATTGTCTGGGAAGTAGTACCGATCAGGCGTACGTTATGCTCTCTTAAGAAGCCATTCTCTTCCATCTCCATGGCAAGGTTCAGTGCTGCCTGTCCACCAAGCGTAGGAAGTACACTGTCCGGTTTTTCCTTTAAAATGAGCTGTTCTACAACTTCAACGGTAAGTGGTTCAATATATACACGGTCAGCAATATCTTTATCTGTCATAATCGTTGCCGGGTTAGAGTTCAGAAGAACAACTTCAAGCCCTTCTTCTTTCAGTGAACGGCATGCCTGTGTACCGGCATAATCGAACTCTGCCGCCTGTCCGATTACAATCGGACCGGAACCGATTACTAATACTTTTTTGATATCTTTAATTCTTGGCATTACTGTACCTCCTTCATCATATCCATGAATCTGTCAAATAAATATCCTGAGTCCTGTGGTCCCGGGCAAGCTTCCGGATGAAACTGTACGGTAAAGATATTCTTTCCGACATAAGACAGACCTTCATTGGTTCCGTCATTGACATTTACAAATGCTTCTGTTGCGATTGATGAATCCAATGTAGAAGCATCTACTGCATATCCATGGTTCTGAGAAGAAATGTACACACGGTTATTACTTAAATCTTTTACCGGGTGATTCCCACCTCTGTGTCCATATTTTAACTTATATGTCTTTCCACCATTTGCGAGTGCCATAAGCTGATGTCCCAGACAGATTGCAAAGATCGGAATATCACTGTCATATAACTTCTTCACTTCTTTAATAATAGAAACACAGGTCTCCGGATCTCCAGGTCCATTTGAGAGCATGATACCATCCGGTTTAGAATCAATGATTTCTTGTGCAGATGTATGTGCCGGATAAATGGTCACTTCACATCCACGCTTATTTAAAGAACGGGCAATGTTATTCTTGGCACCAAAATCCATCAATGCAACTTTTGGTCCATCACCTTCCAAGATATAAGATTTATCACAGGTTACTTCTGATACAACGTCTCCGACTACATATTCTTTTAACTTCGGAAGGATCTCATCCAGATCGTAATTCTCATTCGTTGTGATCATACCGTTCATCGTACCTTTCTCACGAAGAATCTTCGTCAGCGCACGCGTGTCAATTCCTGCAATTCCCGGAATATCCTGCTTTTCAAGAAAATCCTGAATTGTTCCTTCACATCTGAAATTGCTCGGTACTCTGGAAAGTTCTCTGACGATATAACCTTTTGGCCAGGCTTTCTTCGATTCCATATCCGGTGTAATTCCATAGTTGCCGATCAATGGGTATGTCATAACGACTGCCTGTCCCGCATAAGAAGGGTCAGTTAATACTTCCAAATATCCTGTCATTGAAGTATTAAACACAATCTCGCTGATCATATCTTTTTTAGAACCTATGCTGGTTCCGGTAAAGACGGTTCCGTCTTCTAATATAAGAAATGCTTTCATATATCCACCTATTCCCTTCCTGATTATCCTATTGTATCCGTGGGTTTCCAAGGTATCTTTTTCCGCCAGAGTTTTAAGCAAACGCATTCCCCGGCTTGTCGCCTCCATAAAAAAAGCAGTCTGCGTATGCACAACTGCTCTGTTATGACACTTGTTCAGACGCCTTCGTCTCCACAAATTGTAAAAATTATACTACATATTTTTTTTAATTTCAACCTCATTCCCGTAAAAATATTCATATTCTTTTTCTTATCCGCATACATTATACATGACAAAGTATTTTGAGGTATGATCCCATGCCAGAAAACGACCGTATAAATACGTCTTTGCCGGACAATTCTGCAAAAGGCAGTCTGAAAGTCAGTCTTACTTCCTCTCTCACTGCTGCCCCGGTTGCAAATGCTAAAGTATCCATCTCTTACACCGGTATACCAGACAGTACTCTGGAAGAACTGATGACTGATTCTTCCGGTCAAACAGAATCTCTTACATTAGATGCACCGCCCCTGGAATACAGTCTTGATCCCGCCTTTGACGAACAGCCTTACTCTGAATACACACTCCGCATAGAAGCCGAAGGATATGCGCCAATCAGTGTTGCCGGTGCAGAAGTTCTTGCATCGACGCTCTCTCTGCAAAATCTTGCGCTTGCACCCCTTGGCGCTGAAAACAATGATTCCGTCTATGTTATTCCTGCTCATACTCTATATGGAGAGTATCCGGCAAAAATTCCGGAAGAAGAAATAAAGCCTGTTCAGGAATCCGGGGAAATTGTTTTAAGCCGGGTTGTTGTTCCTGAATATATTGTTGTCCATGATGGAAGTCCGAGAGATTCCACCGCTAAAAACTACTATGTAAAATATAAAGATTACATCAAAAATGTTGCTTCCAGTGAAATCTATGCGACCTGGCCTGCCGCCACGATCCGTGCAAATGTGCTTGCCATCATGTCTTTTACCCTGAACCGTGTCTACACAGAGTGGTACCGCAATCAGGGCTATGACTTTACGATTACTTCCTCTACGGCTTTCGATCACAAATGGATTCCGAACCGGAATATTTTCGATTCCATCTCTGTCGTAGTCGATGAGCTGTTTGCCGACTACCTCTCCAGACCAAATGTCAAACAGCCGATCCTCACGCAATACTGTGATGGGCGTCAGGTACAGTGCCCGAATTGGATGACACAGTGGGGATCTAAATCACTTGGAGATCAGGGTTACACACCAATCGAAATTCTCCGTTATTATTATGGAGATGACATGTATATCAATACTGCTGAAGCAATTTCCGGTGTTCCGGCATCATGGCCGGGATACGATCTTAGTGTTGGTTCTTCCGGTGACAAAGTACGTCAGATGCAGGAACAACTCAATGTGATTGCCGGTGCCTATCCTGCGCTTCCGAAAGTAGATGCCGATGGAATTTACGGCACAGCTACGGAGAACTCAGTTCGGAAATTCCAGTCCATTTTTAGTTTACCCCAAACCGGAGTTGTAGATTATAAAACATGGTATAAAATTTCTGAAATCTATGTCGGAGTCTCCAGAATTGCTGAATTAACATAATTATATTTTCAAAAAGCTGTCCGGGAGCAATATCATTTTCACTTCATGATATTGTTCCGGACAGCTTTCTTTCATCATCCGGGATAATAAGCACTACCTTCCGTCTGTGACGTTCTGCTAATACCATATAATCCTAGAAAAATATTCTCTTTACATCATTAAACAATACAAACACCATCAAAAGCATCAAAAGCACGAATCCCAGTCCATGCACATAGCCTTCTTTCTCCGGCGGAATCCTCTTTCTCCGGATTGCTTCTACAAAGAGAAACACCAATCTTCCTCCGTCCAGTGCCGGAAGAGGCAGCAAATTCATAACTCCCAGGTTTGCCGATAATAAAATTCCGATATAGAGAAACTGTTCAATTACAACAATTGCTCCATAGCTCTTCGTCTGCTGGTATGCATCTGCTACAACATTTACAACTCCGACCGGTCCGGATAACTGATCCATTCCTATCTTTCTCATAACTAACATTTTCAGGCTGTCTACCGTCGAACAGATCCAATATTTCACTTCATAAACACCATACTGGAGACTCTTTACAAAAGAAGCTTTTGTATTACCGGCTCCTGTGATTCCATAACGATAATATCCCAGCTTCTTATCCATCTTTGGAGTCAGCTTTACAGTATAGGTTTTCCCATTTCGCTCATAGGTAACTTTGGCAGCCTCTCCCTGATGAAACTGATTGTAAGAAGTAACTTCACGAAAAATGTGAATCTTTTTATCTCCGATTTCTACAATCTTATCTCCTGCCCGAATGCCTGCCGCGGCAGCTGGATACCCTTGTTCCACAGAAGCCGCTACCGGAGCGTCATATCCTACCATCATAATCAATACTATTGATGCGATAAATGCAAGAATAAAATTAAAAACCGGTCCTGCTGCAATAACAGAAATTCTCGCCCACACAGATTTATTATTAAAGTTTCCCGGTGCATCTGACGCTTCGTCATCTTCTCCCATCATGCACAAGCCACCAATTGGAAAAAGTTTCAGACAATATCTTGTTCCCTTATACTCTTTTGAAACAAGATTCGGTCCCATTCCGATTGCAAACTCTTCCACATCAATTCCATTCTTTTTTGCCAGTGTGAAATGCCCCAGTTCATGGAAAAATACAATAAAACTGAAGATCAGTATTGCAAATATAATACCTACTATATTACTCAATCTAATTATTACCTCCTGCTTTCGATTCGTTCATACGTCTCTGCTTCGGTCTGGAGAATCTGTTCCAGTGACGGATTCGCTATATTCTTATGTGCATTCATACAGTCTTCGATGATTTCCATAATTTCCAGATATTTGACTTCACGTTTCAGGAACTTGCTTACCGCCAGCTCATTTGCCGCATTGAGCACGGTCGGAAGACTTCCGCCTTCTCTTCCTGCCTTATATGCGAGTTTCAGACCATAAAACGTCTCCATATCCGGCTTTTCAAAATCCAGTTTTCCCATTTCCCAGAAATCCAGTCTGTCACCCGGCAGATATCTACGCTCTGGATAATAAAGCGCATACTGAATCGGCAGTTTCATATCCGGTGTTCCAAGCTGCGCCATTACGGCTCCGTCTTCATATTCAACCATGGAATGAATGACACTCTGTGGCTGTACAACAACCTGGATCTGATCCACATTTACATCAAACAGCCATTTCGCCTCAATCACTTCCAGTCCTTTATTTACCATTGTAGAAGAATCGATGGTAATTTTCTGTCCCATCGACCAATTTGGATGTTTCAATGCATCTTCCACACGGATATTCAGAAGATCTTCTTCTTTTTTTCCGCGGAATGGACCGCCGGATGCCGTCAGAAGGATCTTGTGGATTGGATTGCCTTTATTTCCCTGAAGAGACTGGAAAATAGCACTGTGTTCACTGTCTACCGGTAAAATACGGACATTATATTCCTTTGCCATCGGCATGATCAGATGTCCGGCTGTTACCATCGTCTCTTTGTTGGCAAGCGCAATGTCTTTTCCTGCCTGTATCGCTGCGATCGTCGGACGCAGTCCGATCATTCCTACAATTGCCGTCACAAGAATCTCTGCCTTTTCAAGCGTTGCGATCTCAATAAGGCCCTCCATTCCTGTTACAACTCTTGTATCTGTATCTGCAATTTTTACTTTTAACTCTTCTGCTTTGCCTTCGCTCCATACAGCAACACACACCGGATGGAACTCCCGGATCTGTTGTTCCAGCAGTTCGATATTCTTACCGGCTGCAAGTCCAAGCACTTCAATATCTTTATTTTCTCTGACTACTTCGAGTGTCTGTGTTCCAATCGATCCGGTGGAACCAAGAATTGCTATTTTCTTCATAAAATCCCTCTCTTTAATCCTATAACCACTGTTTTATTTTACAGATTGCCGGCGAGAAATGTTGTCAGGAAATAAATGACCGGTGCTGTAAAAAGAACACTGTCAAAACGATCCAGAATGCCGCCATGTCCCGGAATCAGCGTACCATAATCTTTAATATCATGATTTCTCTTAATGGCAGAAGCTGCCAGATCTCCAATCTGGGAAATCGCTCCTCCGGCTCCGCAGATGATTGCATAATGCAACACATTTGCCTGTGCTCCGGCAAAATGATTCATTGCAACTGCAAATATCGCGCCAAGCAACGCTGCACCTACAATTCCTCCGATTCCACCTTCTACCGACTTCTTCGGGCTTAACTTCGGCGCCATCTTATGTTTACCGATCAGCATACCGACGCAATACGCACAGGTGTCACATCCCCAGGAACTCAGGAAAATGAGCCATACTACAATGCCACCATCCTCTAACATTCTTGTCTGATATACATAAGACATCATCATTGCCACATAAAATACTCCAAAAAATACTGTTGCAACCTGATCTGCTACAAATGCAGGATACGAAAATACATAAACTGCCATCAATACGATCATAAATCCCATGATCAGTAGCGGCAACCGATTTAACTGATTCGTATACAGAAGTGCATAATAAGCTACTGCTGCCAGATAACCGGCAAATGCAATTGGTTTCTTTTGTACATCCACTACCTTATACAATTCTGTCATACCGATCAGACTGATTACGCCAAGTACGCCAAAGAGAATTTCTCCTCCGCATCCAACTGTAGCGATCAGGATGATCACCAGAACAATTCCACTTAAAAGTCTTGTTTTAAACATCTTTTTTCTGTTCCTCCTTCACGCCTCCGTAGCGGCGGTCTCTTCTATTATATTGCTCAATCGCCTTTTCCAGTTCTGCTTTTGAAAAATCCGGCCACGGAACATCTGTAAAATAAAATTCCGTATATGCAAGCTGCCAGAGCAGATAATTGGATAATCTGAGTTCCCCACTTGTGCGGATCAGAAGATCCGGATCGGGGATTCCATGTGTATCCAGATAGCCTGAAATAACTTCTTCTGAAATCTCTCCCGGCTTTAATTTACCTTCTGCACAGTCCGCGGAAATTCTGCGGACTGCACGCATAATCTCATCTCTGCTTCCGTAATTCAATGCAATCTGGAAATTCAGTCCACCATTATCCTTTGTAGCTTCTTCCAGTTCCTCTATACGATTTCGGATGTCATCATCCAGTCTGGTCTTATCACCGATTACACGGACTTTCATATCATTTTTCGCTGCTGTTTTCAGGCAGGTCTTCATATAACTGCGCAACAGCTTCATCAACGCGTTCACTTCATCTGCCGGACGGTTCCAGTTCTCTGTCGAAAACGCATATACAGTCAGATATTTGATCCCCATTTTCCATGCTTCTTCACAGATTTTCTCAACATTCTTGCTTCCCTGTACATGCCCATAATTACGTGGCATTCCTTTTGCTTTCGCCCAACGTCCGTTTCCATCCAAAATAATCGCAATATGCTGCGGTACATTCATCTGGTTTCTCCTCCCACGAATGGGGGACAGTTACCAAAATCTCTTTGGCTTCTGTCCCCTCATTTATTAAACCGTCATTACTTCTTTTGATTTTGCTTCAACTGCTTTGTCAACTTCTTTGACATATTTGTCTGTCAGTTTCTGAAGATCATCTTCCATATCCTTAATCTCATCTTCAGATACATCAGAACCTTTCAGTTTCTTGAATGCATCATTTCCGTCACGACGAATATTACGGATTGCAACCTTTGCTGCCTCTCCTTTTTTTTTAACATCCTTTACCAGTTCTTTTCTTCGTTCCTCGGTCAGTTCCGGGAATACCAGACGGATACATGTTCCATCGTTTGTCGGATTGATTCCAAGATCAGAAGTCATGATCGCTTTTTCGATTACTTTTACCATCGACTTCTCCCATGGCTGGATCTGGATCATACGCGGCTCCGGTACAGATACGTTTGCAACCTGCTGGATTGGTGTCGGTGTTCCATAATAATCTACCATGATTTTATTCAAAACATTTGGATTGGCACGTCCTGCACGGATTGCTCCGAGCTCTCCATCCAGATTACCCATTGTCTTGGTCATCTTCTCTTCATATGCTTTTAATTTCTCGTTCATAAATATTTCCTCCTATTATTATACAGTTACTTTTGTACCTGTAAATGTTCCTGTCATCGTCTCAACGATACTGTTCTCCTCATTCAGTCCGAATACTAGCATCGGCATCTTATTTTCCAGGCACATGATAGATGCTGTCAGGTCAACTGCCATCAGCTTCTTATCGATGATCTCCTGAATCGAAATCTCATCATACTTCTTCGCATCCGGATTCACCTTCGGATCGCTGTCATAAATTCCATCAATTGCTTTTGCCAGAAGCATTGCATCTGCCTCGATCTCGATCGCACGGAGAACAGCTCCTGTATCTGTTGAGAAATACGGATGCCCTGTACCGCCTGCAAAGAATACAACCTTTCCTTCATTGAGTGCTTCTACTGCTGCATCTTTGGAAAATAGTGATGTAAACGCACCACATACAAATGGTGTGAAAATCTCTGTCTCCATTCCGACATAACGGAAAATATCAGATACATAAATACAGTTCATAACCGTTGCAAGCATACCGATCTGGTCAGCTTTCACACGGTCAATCGTCTCACTGGTTCTTCCTCTCCAGAAATTACCGCCTCCGGTTACGATTGCAACCTGGATGCCATCGTCTACCAGTTTCTTAACCTGCTTTGCAACGCCTACACATGTAGCTTCATCAAATCCGGTTTTTTTATCTCCTGCGAGTGCTTCCCCGCTGAGTTTTAATAATACTCTTTTCATCGGTTTTCAAACTCCTTATCTTTTCTCTTTTTATGTTTTCACATACTTGTTGTAATTATAACATAGGAATTTCAAAAAAGGAATAACTATCGCATTTCTTCTGCTTTTTGTACAACAAAAAGCTTATTTCCTTCTTTTGCTATATAATCCAGATTCCATCCGGTGCTTGCCTTTTCACCTGCTGCTCTGTACAACAACGCTGCATCGTAGCTGTATGCAATCTGATGCAACTTATAAAAAAGACGATTTGGTGCAGTCGCTGCATCCTGCATAAATCCGAACGCTGCATCATAGTCCTTATTTGCCATTGCCCTCCGGAAATTATTGCATGCACACAAATGTGCAAAAAGAGCCTGTCCTTTTTTATTTTTAGAAAGTTTTCTGCGACATGCCTGTTCCAGCTCCGGAACTTGCTGTCCCATGTCTCTCTGAAAATAGATCATGGATAATAACAGATAATAATTCAGTGCGAATTCTCTTTTTAATTTTTCTGGATTAATCGCCATCAGCGTATCATATGCTGCATCTATATTTCCCTGATAGTACCTTGCGACTGCAAGATTACAATTCACACGATCTTTGAAAAATGGCTGCTTTATACGCATTGCACATGCCTCATATAAAAACGGATCACATTCCTCAAATAAAATCTTCTCTATTTCCAGTTTCCCAAATGCTTCCAACAGACATGCCAGAACAGCAATTGCGGCATATGCTGCAAAAACAGCCACATATATCAGGAAAGTTCCAAATATTCCAAATGACCAGGAACATATATCCAGATCCAGTTTGAAAATCACCATGTAAATCAGAAACAAAATATCTATTGCAATGGTTCCATACGAAGCCCACATCTTCTTATGATATTTGTGTAACCTTTTCTGAATCTCGTTTTCTAATTCTATGTCCATCTTAAGTCCTCCATTCTTGTCTTTCTTCTTACTATTATAGAAGATATACCGGAAAATGCACTTAATTTTTTCTGAATATTTTGTGAAATCTGCTTTTTATATTCTTTATTTCCAATGGAAGTGAAACATGAATGAAATTATTCCATAAAATAAAACAACACACAGGGAGCAGTTCGTCCTGATAAACGATACTGCTCCCTGTTCTTTTCCACACAAGCACGAAAAACTCTTCGTAGCCACTTAAAGTCGATTCATAAACCCAATTTTTTTCATGGAATATCCATATTTTTTTAACAAATCGTCATAATAGCTAAATGCATTTTTTACACTTTCGGATGTCTTTGGCCATGCCCACTCTCCCGGCACTCCTTTGTCAGGATCTTCTTCTTCTCTAATAATTTCATAATACGTTAAGTCCAGACCTTTTTTGTTTTCATCACAGTTTTTCTCAACCTTGCCCTGTATGCGGTAAATAATGTCACTGTAACCGTCTTCATATACATATTTTAATTGTCCGGCCTTATCTTTTGAAACATCCAGTTTTATATCCACTCTCGTTAATTCATCCGGTTCTTCCAGATCCTCCTTAAACACAAATTGCATCTGCCATTTTTTCGGATACGCACTTATTATAACTGTACGATAATTTTCTACGTCATACTGTTTTATTTTCATTGATATGCGTCTGACATCCGATGAACCTTTTGCTCCTTTTTGTCTCACAAGCATATATAAATTTCTTCCATAATATTGCTGTTTGGAAACAACTTCCACCTTACACTTTAACTTTTTGCCCTTTACTTTTGCATAAATTGTACATTTTCCCGGCTTAACTGCTTTTACTGTACCTTTTTTACTGACTTTTGCAATTTTTTTATTACTGCTCGACCATTTTACTTTTGCCTTTGTATGATTCACTTTCAACTTTTTGCTCTGCGCCACGTACAACATAACACTTTTTTTATTGAGCTTTGGTTTCGCTGCCGCCTCTACTCTACATCCCTGTACTCCGGAAAATATAAAAATTGCTACCATTGCAACCGCCAAAAAGTTTTTTCTTATACATCTCCATATTTTTTTATCCATACGCTTTCCTTTCCAGTTATCCCTAACTTAAAGAACACATTTTTTAAAACTTCCTTTGCTTCCGGAAGCAATGTCAGAAGCATTACAAGCACGCTCGCAAAATATCTTCGTTTTCTTTCATATTTATCTCCTCCTTTTCCTTGAATTTGTACATAAGATCTCTAATTCTAGTTTCAGTTTAACAGAAGAAAAAATGTATAACATCCCTCAAAAGAGTATGTTTTTATATTTTTTCCCTTTCTAAAATCCCCGTATCACAATTCCGCTTTCTCTTGCCATTACCGCAAGCTGTGTCCGCGTTGTAAAACCAGTTTTCTGTAGCAGTGTTTTTACATATTTTTTTACTGTATGTATTGAGATATGTAATCTTTTTGCAATTTCATCATCCGTATCTCCGCTGGTCAGTTCCCGCAGTACTTCCAGCTCTCTTGCCGTAAATTCTTCGCTTGTTGCAAGTCCGATCTGCAATACAGGCAGTTTATCCGGATAAACAGATTCTCCTCTCATCGTCCGATCCATGACATCCAGCAAATGTTCTGCCGAAGGATCTTTATACCAGAAACTTTCTACTCCACTTTTTCTTGCACGCTCCACGAAATCACACTCCGGCTGACTTGTCACAATAATAATTTTCTTCTTTGGATAAATCTTTTTAATTTTTGCTGCCGCTTCCAATCCGCTCGAGCGTAGCGCTGTACAGACATCCATTAAAATCAGATCCACTGTGCTCGTCATACAGTAAAATTCTGCTAGGGATGCACTCTCAATTGCCGCTGTAACTATATATCTGGCACTTTCCTGCAAAATAATCTCAAACAATTTTCTTGCCATTGGATCGTCTTCCACAATCAATACATGTATCATTCTCTCTTCCTTCCCCTGCTTTTGGCAGTCGTATTTTCAAGGAAAATACATTCTCAGCTGTAATTTTCATAGACCCGCCTGCCAGTTCTGTTTTCTGACGAAGCGTTGACAACCCTCCGCCTTCTGTAATTTTTTTCTGTGGAATCACTCCATCATTTGAACAAATAAAATATATTTCTCCCTTTTCGGTTCCTGTCTCAATCCACAAATTGTCCGCCTTTCCATGGCGAACAGCATTTGTCAAAGCTTCCGCCCCCGCTGCCAGAAACAATTCCTGAATACTTCTGTCATCTGGGATTTTTCCTGTTACTTTAAGTTTTATTCCTGCGGATGCTGCTGCATTTTTCAAATAATACAAGGCATCCTCTTGCTCTTCCTTTGTCTCTTGCTGCAAAAGCGAAATGATATGATGCCATTTTTTTAATAATTCATCCGTTTTATCTTTTACAGTTTTGCTTGAAAGAAAATATCTGGTTTCCATAAGTATTTGTCCGAACGTATCATGAATCCGGACTTTTGTATCAAGTCTTTGACGCGCACGTGTAAGTTCTTCTACCCTCTGTGCATACACTTCCAGTCTTTTGTTGATACTTTTCAGTTCTTCATTTTCTTCTTCCTGCCTCTTCAGTAATTGATATAGCATCGTTCTTTCTGAAGCTGTCACCTGTATCATTTTCTTTTTTCTCACATAGATTTCTTCCCGGTCAAATTGCCAGACTGTTTGATCCGCCATTTGAAAAATCATTGGACTCTTCCTGGACAGGCGCTTACATCCTAGCACCAAACTTCCTTCTTCTAAAAACTCCCAGAAATCTTCACCGTTTACAATTGCTTTTCCACGCAATTTATGTCCCAATTGATTCATTCTCTTATTTATAAGCTGAATCTGACCATTTGTATCATAAAAGCATAGTCCCATTGGTAACGTATCTGCAGCTTCACGTATTGTATTATTCGTTATTTCCGTTTTGCTTCTGCAAATTTGCCGGTAATAAACCTTTCCTGCCACTACACTTGCCATAGCAATATAGAGAAATATGTATATTTTCGGAATTCCAAGTACCACATTTTCTATCGCTGAAGTGGTGCTTTTATCTGCCAGCTTCTGTGCCCCTGCCGCAAATATGATTAACAATCCCAGATTCAATAAACTGCTGACTAAAAGACCTGTTCTGACTTCTCGTCTGCTCTTTTCTTTCAAAAATGCATTTGCCTGTAAAAAGAAACAAAGAAACAATAAACTACATATCATTGCGCTCATTTTTTCCTATCTCCTTTCCGGCATACAGTTGTACCTGACATTCCTGATTCTGTATTCTTTTCCTGATTTGTATATTCCCTGCCACTGCAATATCTCTTACACGAGACAGGCAGGTGGTATTTCCCGCTATATTCAATTTTAATACCGCCTGCCTATTTGCCGACTGTAAATGTAACAGCACTGCATCCACATCACCAAGGATCTGTTCCATCAGCTTTTCATATGTTTCATATAATGCGATCAAATCTTGTTTTTTCAAAACTCCTTCACATTTTCCGGATAAAGATACTGCTATTTTGCATACTTTCAGATTTTCCACCGACTCCCTCAAGCAATACTCCAATTCTTTTGCCGGCAAAAAATCAGATTCTTCACAAAGTAATATTAAATTACTCATCCGTTTCACATAGGCGGCAAGTACACATATTTTTTTCAGATTTTCCCATTTCTGTTGCTCATTTTTACTGTTTTCGAGCCAGTATTTAATCTGATCGATCTGATCTTTTGTATACTCTGTAATTTTATTACAAAACTGCATCTGCTCATCCAGTTTGCTTTGTTTTTTCTTTAAATCCACTTCCGCCTGCAAAAGACTGCGGCTGGATTCCAGTTGTTCCGCATTTGCTTCTAATTGTTTTAATACACATCTGATATCTGTCACATCTTCACACCATACAACCGCTCCTCCTCTGACCGGTGCAAGAAGCAATTGTTCTTCCCCAAGATCAATCGGTCCATTTTTTGCCTCTTCCAGTACATTTTCTGATATTTGTTTTGCATTTCCAGATGCAAAACAAACTTCCTTATTCTGATTCAGAATCTGTGCTCCGATTGTAGTTGCTTCAAACAGTTCTTCATATCCTGTATTTGACGGGATCAGACCGCTTTTTATACATCCTTCACAGATAGCAAGGATCACAAGAATCATCATCACCGTCAGATCTCCTGCATAAGTCCGAAGAAACGAAATTCCGGAAAGGTACAATCCTACATATAGAATCCCCACGCCCAACGGAATCATTGGCAACCAGATTCGTTTTTTTCTTCCGGGCACATGACTTTTTATAAACAACAATACAAAAAAGATCAAAACTTCCATACTGAGCCACGCAAGAATCATTTTGTATCCCCATCCGTAATAATAATTTCCATCACTGGAAGGCACCCCATTTTCAAAGCGAAACACACACTGATGGATATGATTCGTCAAAACAAGAAGACAGAGCACAACTGCCGGGAAAACAAGACTATACAAATACTTTGGTAACCTGTAATGCTCTGGCTGTCCAAGGCAGACTGCCAGATATAGTGCAAATAATGGTATAAATAACATCGGTATATAAAATCCATACCAGCACAGACTTTTCAGGAAATCCATATTTCCCAGGAAAAGATACTTTATTGTACGTATAAACAACCAGAAAATAAGAAGGTAACCGATCATCAACAAATATTTCCGAACTGCACTGTACAAGATCCTTTTTTTCACAGATGAAATCCAGTACAGAACCAGTTCCATGTAAATTGCAGAACGTAATACATCCAATCCCATAAAGACATCCCCTGGGAGTAAAATATTCCGTGGAAGCAGGCGAAAGACATATCCGCACAAAATTGCCAAAAAAAATATCACATATGAAAATTCTGCTCTTGTGCTTTTTTCCATCTGTCTCTCCTCCATACAATTTTTCTACATATTTTTATTATAACATGATTCCTGGATACCGTATATGAAAGAAACTTCTTTTCTGGAATGACATGTCAGGAACAATCATACAACAAGAGCTATGACACCTGCGGTTTTATCGCCTGCGTCAAAGCTCTTGTCATCCTTTTATAATATAGATATTTTTGCTATCGGGAAATCTTTTATCTCACACTTTTTCTCTTCCGAATTACACAGACGCCAGCAAGTCCTGCTGCCCCTGCCATAATTCCGATCATCAGTCCTGTCTGCGCCGGATCACCGGTCTTCGGCAGGATTGTAACTGTTTTTACCGGCTTCTGTGGCTGGTTTGGTTTCTGCGGATTAGTCGGTTTCTGTGGATTTTGTGGTTCCTGCGGCTTCGTGTACACATTTGTAAATAACACTTCGTCCGGCGTTGTCTCGACCTTCGCCTGATAAGCGCCCTGCTCATTATCCGTCACCGTTATTTTGTACGTGTATACAGAAGTGTCATAGGTAATACCTTTCGCCTGCTCATGCTTCTCATTTACTGTATAAATATACGTGCCCACACGGTTAAATGTTAATTTATCAAATGTCACTCTTCCGGACGCATCATTTTTCACCGTCTGCATAACCGCGCCATTTACGTCTTTTAATTCAAACGTAAATTCTCCTTCTGCGAGCAATCTGCCTTTCAGCACTTTCACAGCGCCCGGAACCACTTCTACCGGCACTGCCTGATACTGATTGGAAAACGTCGGAATATTCACAGCATCTCCAGCATATGCATACGATGTCTCTGCTTTCAGATATCCTTCGGCATCCGTAACCTCCACTGTCACCCCATAAACAGTCTCATCATACGTAACGCCACCGGAAGTTCCTTTTGTTTCTCTCATTGTATAGCGGTAAATTCCTGCTTTTTCATAAGTCATTGCAGGGAATATGACATTTCCGTCTGCCTGGTTCCTGGTTTTTGCAACAACTGTTCCATCTTCATTTAATAGCTCAAACAAAAATTCTCCACTCTTCATATCCCGTCCATGCAACGTTTTTTTAGCGTGAATGATATTCTTTCCTTCCAGTGTTACCGGATTCGGCGCGTACTGGTTGTGGAATTCTGGATACTTTCCTTTCTGTCCGTCCGTATAGACTTCTGCCTGTAATATGCCGTCCTGATCTGTAACGACAACTTTCACAGTTGCAACATGGGAATCGTACGTGTACCCTTCCTTATCCCCCTGAACTTCAGATACCTGATAAATGTACGTTCCCGGATGTGTATAGGTAAGCTCTCCAAAATGAAAACTTCCACCCTGGCTATTTGTAACGGTTTCGTCTACATTTTCTGCCACTGCTTTTCCTGTATCATTTTGCAACTCTTCCTGCACTTCTTCCGGAATATCTTCGCTGATTGATTTCAGCCTGAACTGAAACGTTCCTTCTTCCAGTGTCCTGCCTGTCAGTTCTTTCATTCCCTGTAAAGTAACAAGTACTTTGTCCGGGTTGTATTTGTTCGTAAATAAAATGCTGTCCGCTTTTTTCTGTCCTTTTTCATAAGTTACCGTTGCTTCCAATTTGCCTTTCAGATTGTCTTTTACCGTCACGATTACCGTTACCGGAACTCCGTCATAGCTGATTCCGTTTGCATTTTCCTGTTTTTCACGGATTGTATACACATATGTTCCACTTTCTGTGTACCGCATAGTATTTTCAAAACGGAACTGTCCGTCTGCATCATTTTTCACTGTGCGTGCAGCCTCTGACAATGCTTTCACCGGATCTGACTCTGGATTATTTTCAGCAGTTTCCAGTACAAATGTAAATTCTCCGCCTTTCATTGTAAACATATTATTTTCACTTGACTGTACCTGCTTTGTGCCGCGTATACCGGTTTTAAAATCAGCCGGAACAACCGGATCTGCTTTGTAGCGGTTCATAATCTTCAATGGATTTCCGTCCGGATAAATAACTTCTGCCTTTAATGCTCCTTTTCCATCATCCGTTACTTTTACTGTCACTTCGTATTTAACTTTATCATAACGGATACCCGGAATCGGATGCTCCGTGTCCTCCACTTCTTGAATCGTATATTTATAAATCCCTGCCTTCACATAAGACATCTGGAAATGGAATTTTCCGTCTACATCGTTTGTTACAACCGTTTCACCCGGAAGTGGCGCATCATTTTCTGCCTTGATCCGGAAATGGAACGTATCATCTGCTCTTAAATCTCTGCCCTCCAGCAATTTCTTTCCATGAACAGATGTTTGCACCGGTTTTACTTCGTACCGGTTCGTAAATGTCATCACACGGTCTCCTGTAATCGACACGCCGTTTCCTTCTGTCTGATATCCGGAAGGAAGTGCTTTTGCAGTCAGTGTTCCATCCAGATTATCAGTCACGACCACTGTCACTTTTACATTTCCGTCTGCATAAGTGACACCCGGAAGACTTCCTTTTCTTTCTTTTATAACCAGTTTATAAACTCCCGGCTCTTTAAATACGATATCACCAAAATGCGCTTCCACACCATTTTTTACAGTAATTGCTTTCGGAAGCTTTACATCTTTTGCTGCATCTGGATTGTCTTTATCCCATCCGATTGCAAATGTAAACGCATCATCCGACATCCAGTCCCGTCCGGTAAGTTCCTTTTTCACTTTCAGATTTGCTGCGCCCTGAAGTGTCACCGCATCGGTCTCATAGTCATTCTGAATCCTTGCAATCTGATCTGCAACTGCAAGATTTAATTCCGCGCCTTTATCATCCTTTTTCTGCCACATCGTTAATTCCGCATGCAGATTCCCCTTTCCGTCATCTGTCACTTTCACAACAACTTCATAGAATGCCTGCGAATATTTCACACCACCGGCACGATTATTTTCTGCCGGTATCTGTTCCCGGATTTGATACTTAAATGTACCCGGTCTTGTAAATGTAATTGTTCCGAACCCAATGTTCTGTGCATTTGTTACATTTTTTGTCATGCACCGGACACCGTCTTTTTCTGTCACCTGCGCTCCTTCCGGGAACGGCGCATTTTTCTGGTCACTGCTCAGCACAATATCAAAAGACAGTCCCTGAAATGCTTTCCAGTTCGGGAACTGCTTCTGTACGCAGAAAATTCCGTTTGCAAGTTCTGCCGGATCTGCCCTGTAAACATTATGAAATACTGCTTCCATCGTTTTTCCTGCATTAATTTTTCCATTTTCTCCTGATTTTTCATCCAGCGTATATCCTCCCGGCAGATTCACTTCCTCGATGCTGTATGCCGCATTTGCTTCCAATCCGTAAATGCAGAGAGATTCTCCGTCTTTTAAGACAATGTCTGCTTTTCCATTTGCAAATGTAAGTGATATCAGATCACCAACCTTCTGTTCATTCTGATATTTCTGCACCTGGAATGTCTGATTCATTGCAGATGGAATCTGGATTTTAAAATGGAATTCCGTTTCACCGGCTTTTTCCGGTCCTGTAAATCCTTCTGCCACTTCCGCACATTTGCTGATCAGAAGCGCTCCCGGACACACAACCTGTAACTTTCCGTTATTACCGAGTTCTTCTTTTATCTCAGAGGCATCTCCACTTGTCCTCTTTGAACTCCAGACATTTTTTGCGGTTTCTGTCACATTTTCCTGCTTTGTTTCAGTCTCATTCTTCGCCTGCCGGTAATACGGATTTTCAGATGCCGGTGTAAATATGCACGTTGTGTCTCCGTTATCTTCTCCTTTCGTATAAACATTGCTGTAAAATGATACAATTCCATCCTTCTGGTTTTCAGCCAGATAAGACTGCATATTCTCATCCGGAACTGCCATTTTCTCTTCCACACCATCTTTCAGGCTTACACCATAACAGATGGAGATTGGTGATGCTTCTTCCACTGTCACGTTCTCTTTTCCGTT
Organism: Dorea hominis; assembly: GCF_014287705.1. NCBI lineage: Bacteria > Bacillati > Bacillota > Clostridia > Lachnospirales > Lachnospiraceae > Dorea > Dorea hominis. The sequence continues at coordinate 151,081 of NZ_JACOOY010000001.1, forward strand.
CACTTCGTTCACCTTGAAATTCAAAAGTGGCAGCAGCGATGCCGGAATCTTCACTGTGACAAGATCTCCCGTTTTTAAATCATTTGATTTTTCTACCTGAATAATCAGGTCATCAAGACTGGCATTTTCATATAAAGCATTCGCCGAAACCGTGCCGGAGAAATGATAGACATCCTTATTTCCGCTGGTTGTCTTCTCTTTCAGATCAAATGTTTTTCCTGCACAGACAATATTTGCAAAGCGATCCACTTTCATATAATCCCCAAGCCGATCTGTAAATATAACATAACCGTCTTTACTGCCGTCTGCCTCTCCTAACTCTGTTGGTACACCACTTGTTGACTGACTGATATCCTGCGCGATTTCATCGAAAATCTTATTCAGTTCCGCCACATTGGATGCCGCCTTGTAATACTGGCTGTCTTTTGCTCTGCTGCCGAGGTTCTGATAACTCTGTGCATCCGGATAGTTACTGGAAACGCCGTGCATATATGCATTAAATGAATTTCGCGTATCTGACGGATCTGCCGAATCGAATACACCAATCGTGTAGATCCTTGTTCCATCCTTTTTCAGATCTTTCGCATAAGAAATCGCCTGATTTGCAACGTATCCGTCAAATCCGCTAAAATGATTCGGTTCTCCGTCCGTAAACAGGATGACGATCTTCTGCGATTTTTTCCGTTCTATCTGATCTATGATCTTTTTTGTATATTCCATTCCATAATCCGCTGCCGTACATCCGCTGGCATTCAGTGCATTTACATCCGCTTTCAATACAGATGCATCATCCGTCAGATTGCTGAGAATCTGCGTATGATTATACTTATAACCATTGGAAGTATATGTGGTATTTCCAATTTTATCGGATTTATTTCCTGCATATTTTACAATTGCAATCTTATGTTTTTTTGATGCATCCGTGATATTTTTATTGACTGCATCTGTTTTATCAATGAAATCATTTACCGCTGTTTTCAGCGCAGAAAGTTTAGAAGTGCTTCCATTCAGATTATCGCTCATAGATCCGGATACATCCAGTGTCAGCACGATATCTAACGGTTTATCCGAAACTGTTTTCCTGTTGGACATAGAAGAAAGTGCAGATAATGCAACGAGGAAATCAGATCCGTCATTTGATACCGTGATCTTCTTTCCTCCGTTTTCTATTTCCAGATTTTCTGTTGTAACTGTTTTGTCTGACCAGATCTTACCGGTATTTTCTATCAAATAGTTCCCGTCTCCATCCGTCAGTGCTTTTTTCCAATTGGCAATACTGGACGCATCTGCCATCGTACCCTTGCTTTGAGATGTCACTCCTGAAAGTGTACCCTCTGATGTCTGTTCTTCCGCCTGTACTGCCATACCAGAAGATAACATTCCCCAGACCAGTGCCATCATCAGCACGATCGTCAGAACTCTTCTGATCGTATTCTTACATCTGCTTCTTCCCAAAAACTGCCTTTTCATTTCTCCACTCCTTTCCAGCTTATTCTTTCTCTGGTGTGGATCATGAAATCTGCCAAAGCAGAGCTTCATTTATCATGGCAGTCTTTCAGGCTGCTTTTTGTAAAGTACTGTAATTATATACGATTCTTATTATTGTGTCTATATCTCATTCTATTTAATTATATTTTTATTTTAGTCAGATTATTCCATTTTTTGTCAATATTTACACTATCGTCAGCTCTTTTGTCGATTCCTAAGATTTGACGGTATTCCTTTTTATAAAAATAGCTGTCACCACCAAATAAACCGCTCCCAATATCAGAATGCTCGCTGCCATAACAGCAATCATCTCCTGCGTAGAAACAACTTCGCCTCCGAACATCGGACGGCAGTCTAGACTTTTTGCAATCTCTGTGACACTCTGTTTTGGAAATCCATCCTCTTTCATCTGTGCAAACACGCCTCTTAACATATGATTTTTCAGCAGAGATGTTCCATACGTACCCGGAAGGTAAGATAAAAATTTCTGTAATCCGTCTCCGAAATTGGACACCGGCATATACGCACCACAGATAAAACCATATCCTGCGCTGACAATTGTTCCGACTGCTGACATCTGCCCCTGTGTCTTTAACGGATAACAGATAATGCTAGATAACACTGCTCCAAACAATACCAGAAGAAGTACATCCAGAACCATCCACGCAAGATCTGTTGCTGATAAGTACCAACCCATTTTCCTTATATAAAAAAGACACAGAACCAATGCCAGTACATTTACCATTAGGGAATTGAACACAGTTGCGCAGAAATATCCCAGATAGAGAACCGGTCTTTTTACCGGTGACACATCAAAATCTTTTCTTGCGCCACTTGCTTTATCCTGCACCATCGTAAGATTCACGCAAAACGTAACTGTTACACAGCTGACAGCAAGAAGCGCCGCACCAAGCTGGGACGCCACCGCACCATCGATCAGTTTTTCAGATACATGCAGGATCTTCGGCAGGTAAGACGTAAATGAGTCTTTATATACTTTTGCAAGGAACGTAGCATAAAGCACAATCAATATAACTGGTGTAATGAGCGAAGAAAATAACATTCCTCTGTCCCGGAAAAATAATTTTCGGTTACGGTTTATCAATGCCTGTAATGTTTTCATACTTCATCCCCTCCCAGTCTCTTTCCGGTAACTTCCAGAAATACATCATCCATACCGCCTTTTATCACTTCATAATCCTGGAACAGTTCCGGATGTGCCACGATCAGCTCTGTCGCCTCTTTTGTAGACCGCACCATGATCTGATAACCGTCCCGGATTATTCTATACTGTTTTCCAAGAAGCTGCACCTGTTCTTCTGTTACTCCATAAAGTGCTACCACATCATCCGCATACTGATTTTTCAGATCATGCGGTGTTCCTTCCGAAACAATACTTCCACTGTCCAGAATCACTACATAATCCGCACTTGCAGCTTCTTCCATATAATGTGTTGTCAGGAACACGGTCATCTTTTCTTTTTTCCGCAGGTTTTCTATAACATTCCATAATGTCTTACGCGTCTGCGGATCCAGTCCGGTTGTCGGTTCATCAAGGATGAGTATTTCCGGGCGGTGCAAAAGTGCTCTCGCAATATCTATTCTTCGTCTCTGTCCGCCGGAAAGCTTACCAACTGCACGGTCTGTATAATCTGCAAATCCTAACAGTTTCTCTAACTCCTGCAATCTGTTTTCAAAAGCTTTACCTGTAATTCCATATAGTGCTGCCCGGCTTTTCAAATTCTCCCGGACAGTCAGCGGTTTATCTAACACACTGTCCTGAAATACCACTCCCAGCAGATACCTTGTGTCCTGCCCGGCATGCGTCTGGTCTGCCCCGTTAATTCTTACTTCTCCGGCATCCTTAGATAGCTGCCCGCACAAGATGGAAATCGTTGTACTTTTTCCTGCTCCGTTTACACCAAGAAATGCAAACAATTCTCCCCTTTTCACCCGGAAGCTTAAATCCCGGACTGCTTTAACTTTACCAAATGCTTTATGTAAATGGCTGACTTCGATTACATTCTCTTTCATAGTTTTCCTTTCTTCACAATGCTGTTTATAATACGAAAACGGCAGGATAGACGATCTTCCTGTTCTTCTCCCGAATGAAATATATTTTGTCAAAAATTGCACACCCCTGATTTAATACATGCTCTTTAACAAATGCGTTCCCGTTGAAGTACGGAAAATATTTTTGCACGTATTTTCAATTACTTCCTCAGAATATCCGCTTTCATCGGCATTCACCAGAAAATCCGCCTCCAGCAGGATCTGATGATCCGCGCTCTTTACATCTGTATATGTATGATGATGCTCAACCAGCCATCTGATTCGTTCTACCTTCTGCTTCTCAACCGGCAATTCAGCAAAAAATGCGTCTACCAGTGGCGCGCTTTCTTTCTCCTGCATTTTGCCATTTGCATTACCGTATTTTTCTCGGCACAACGGACATGCAATATCATGTACAACAGCCGTTAATTCCAGAATCTTCTGTGTATCCTCATCCAGTCCTTCCTTTTCTCCGATCGTCTTTGCGAACGACCAGACTTTAAGAAAGTGATTGATATCGTGTCTGTTTCCCTTATAAAAATCAATCATTTTTTCAATTGCAGTCGCAACCAGCATTATATTATTTCCTCCCAGCGTATATTTTTACTTGTATGATGTTAGGGTCAAAAGATTCCATACCGTTTTAGGCTTTTGCCCCTGGCATCTTTATATGCTATTATAATATTATCTTCTGCTGTATTGCAAATACGATTTATCACCCTTCTTTTCTCGCCACAACATACGCAACTCCTGCCGGCGCCTCCATCTGACACCCTAGATTGTACTTATTATATTCCGCTGTCTTTTCTAATTCTCTTCACTCTTCCACATCATCGTAAATCCACTTTTCCCATACCCTTGTCTTTTTAATTCCGGAGTAATACAAATCGGTCCCATAGTCATAAACCGGATCATTTCGAAGCTGATGCAATACATAATGTTCATGTTACTTTTTTCAAATTGAAGACTGAACCACAAATATCAGAAAACCGAGGACTGTTCCCCGGTTTTTTTTGCTTAACTATTTATAGTCCTCTTGCAAACTTAACTGCATTTTTTATATCTTCTTCATCTGGATGCCCTTTGGCAATACCACCCACCAGTTTAAATGGACCAAATGTGTCATAACCCTTGCACCCGAATTTTCCTATCACTTTAGAATGCTTCTTGTCTAAAATCTGCTCTATGGATTTATAATTCGCATTCCCACCATAAGTACAGATCAGAAATATCTTTTTGTCATCCGGTAGATTCTTCTCTGCAAATCCCAATATCGACTGATGAAACTTTGAAAAATAGATTCCTGATGCAAACCCAATTATATCATAACTGCTCAGATCTGCATCTGGCTGTTTCACAGCATCAATCAAATCCACCTGACATTCTTCTGCTATCCTCTTTACTAATTTTTCTGTATTTCCGTGATGCACAGATGCGTATACTATCGCTGTTCTCATTTTTCTTCCTTTCTGCCTGTTCCATCAATTAGGTCATAGCTCATATCCAAAAAGTCTAATGTCTTTGCTTCACTGACTGAACCATCCAGTAAAATCGTAATCCAGTGCTGTTTATTCATATGGTATCCTGGTAAAAAACCGTAAGTCTGAATAATCATACTGGTCATTTCCGGATCGCACTTTACGTCCATGATGTCAACCAGATCATTTCCCTCTAATCCCAACTTAGATTTCTCAACTGTCATGAGTACAGCATACCATTTTCCATTTTTATGACGAAGTACAGCACTGTCTGGCGATTTACTCCATAAATATTCCGGAACTGTGCCGTACTGTTTCTGCACATATTCAAAAATTTCTTCTTTCTTCACAATCTATTCAACTCCAGATTCTTCTGATATCCTGCCCATAATCATACCACATTTTCGTATCCCGTACTACCTGCCAAATTCTTTTGCATTTCTCTTATTCTTCTGACTTTAGCTAAATAACTTGTCAGTCGTATAGATTCATAGCTTTAGGTGCATATATAATTGTAAAAAAGTATTGACTCCGACGTTACGTAATAGTTTATGCTTAGAACACAAAGTTAGATAGGAGAAAATATTAATGATGACAGTGCATGAAGTGAGCAAGCTTACCGGAGTGAGTATACGCACTCTACAATATTATGATTGTCAAGATTTTCTTTTTGCTTATATTATCTCTTTTTATAAATCAACAGCTCCGGATTTTTACCATCCTTCTCATATGTACATACGAGAATAAAATCCATACCTGCCAGAATACCGAAGCACCTGTCTCCTCCAAATTCAGACTCCAGTTGATTCCCCAGATAGGTTTTCTGATCATTAAGGAATTTCACTTTTTGACCATTAGGCAGAGTATATTCCAGATTCACATATTTCCCCACAAGTGCATTTAGTTTGTCTACCCTTGGAAGTCCGTCTATATGCAGATCATTAATTTCATTTATCAATTGCTTTTTAAACTCTTCAAACTGCCCATTGTCACTAAGCTCATCATATCTTTTCCAGTAATCTAACTTTGGAAGCATTTCTTTCAGATAAGAACGTGCTTGTTCTTCGGTAAAGTTTTCATTTACCATATTCTTTACACACACATCAATCAATTCATCCATATCATTATATGTGTATGTTCCATCTGCATAGCACCATTTACAATACTCCTCATTTAATGCGCCATCCTTATCACGTCCCAATATGGAATCATCATCAATAGGCATGCCGCAGCACTGACAGATCAGCTTTCTGGGTTCTCCCAAAAGCGTATTGATCGAGACATCAAATTCTTTCGATAAGAGCTTAAGGGTATCAGTATTCGGAACGGTATCTCCATTTTCCCAGCGTGATACCGCCTGCCTTGTTACCATAATTTTATCCGCCAGCTCGTATTGTGACATTCCTCTTTCTGTACGAAGTTTCAAAATAATATTTTTTGTTTCCATAGTCATCACCTCCATAAGCATATCATATAGATAAATTCATGTTCCGAAAAGCAACCTGCTGTTGCCATACCCTGTCTATATGATTTAATTATCACTCTTTGGTCATGACTCTTTTACAATAGAAATTAATCTTGCCATATGATTTCCTTTCCGGCATAAGAAAAACCCTTGAAAACACTGGATTTTCAAGGGTTTTATGGATCTTATTAAAGAGCAGCAAATATCAGATTATTTACCCATCTGAGCTGCAACTTCTGCTGCGAAGTCTTCGTTCTTCTTCTCAAGGCCTTCACCTGTTTCAAAACGAACAAATCTCTTCACGCTTAAGTTAGCTCCGTTCTCTTTTCCAACCTTCTCTACGTATTTAGCTACAGTAAGGTCGCTATCCTGAACGTATGCCTGGTCTAACAGACAAATCTCTTTCATCTCTTTGTTGAGACGTCCGATGATCATCTTTTCGATGATGTTATCCGGTTTATTCGGATTCTCCTGTTTAGCCTGAGCAAGAAGAATCTCTTTCTCATGGTCTAAGAAGGACTGATCTACTTCATCACGGGAAGTATATTTTGGAGACATAGCTGCTACCTGCATAGCTACGTTCTTCAGACAAGTTTTGATCTCGTCATTGATAACATCTGTATCTGCTTCAACAAGAACACCGATACGTCCGCCACCGTGAATATAAGATACTACACATCCGTCAGTAACAACTTTCTCAAATCTTCTGATGTTCAGTTTCTCTCCGATAACAGAAATCTTCTCTGTCAGAGCATCCTGTACAGTCTTAGAAGCATCTTCGTTCCAAGTTTCTGCCATAAATGCTTCCATATCTTTGGACTCAGAAGCGATTGCCTGATTAACAACAGCTTTAACAAATCCCTGGAATTCTGCATTCTTAGCAACGAAGTCTGTCTCTGAGTTAACTTCTACGATTGCTGCAGTCTTATCATCTTTGACATCAGCCATAACAATACCTTCTGCTGCGATACGTCCGGCTTTTTTAACAGCCTTAGCTTCGCCATTCTTTCTCAGATATTCTACTGCCTCGTCCATGTTTCCATCTGTTTCATTAAGAGCTTTTTTGCAGTCCATCATTCCTGCACCAGTCATCTCTCTTAATTCTTTTACCATCTTAGCTGTAACTGCCATTTTTTTATCCTCCATCATTAAAAAGAATGAATCCTACTCTTCTACTGCCTCTGCTTCTTCAGCAACTTCCTCGTATACTTCATCAGCATCAGCTGCTCCCTGATTAGCTTCTACAACAGCGTCTGCCATCTTGGAAACGATCAGTTTTACTGCACGGATAGCATCATCGTTACCCGGAATTACATAATCTAACTCTTCCGGATCACAGTTTGTATCAGCGATTCCGATAAGCGGAATACCAAGTGTATGTGCTTCCTGAACACAGATTCTTTCTTTCTTAGGATCTACTACGAAGATTGCATCCGGAATAGTCTTCATTTCTTTGATTCCGCCAAGGTTCTTCTCAAGTTTCTCCCATTCTTTCTTAAGCTGGATAACTTCTTTTTTCGGTAATACGTCAAATGTTCCATCTTCAGACATTCTCTCGATATCTTTCAGACGAGCGATTCTGCTCTTAATTGTCTTGAAGTTTGTAAGCATTCCTCCAAGCCATCTCTCGTTAACATAGAACATTCCACAACGCTCTGCTTCTACTTTGATAGCATCCTGAGCCTGTTTCTTTGTTCCAACGAACAGAATGTTTCCACCTTCTGCTGCGATATCTGCTACTGCCTGGTAAGCCTCATCAACTTTTCCTACAGATTTCTGTAAGTCGATGATGTAGATACCGTTTCTCTCTGTGTAAATGTACGGAGCCATTTTAGGGTTCCATCTTCTTGTCTGATGTCCAAAGTGAACACCTGCTTCTAAAAGCTGTTTCATTGAAATAACGCTCATGTTTCTTTCCTCCATTTGGTTCTTTACTTCCGCATATATGTAAGTCTTTGAAACCTCCTGTATCAGGCCGGCACCATCTTGGACAAATATATGCGTGTTTTTTGCGACCTTAATAGGATAGCATAAAACCCTTGCTGTTGCAAGGGTTTTCGTAAATTCTGAAATATTTAGAAAACTTCTGATCAGAACTCTTTCTGCCCCATAATTTTAACTGATTTCCGATAAGAAGAGAAATAAATCATTCCCACCACAACTGCAGATAGTAACACAGTACCTAAAAAATGTTGTATAAATATACCTCCAAATGCATCTACAAAGATGGTAATAAATGCTACCAGTATTGCGCCTATTAACATATCAAATGCTGTAAAAAGAATAATAATCCCCATTACAAGCAGCAAAATAATAATTCTTGATTTTGATACATCATATTTCAGTTCTACCGGAAATATAATTGCCTGAAGAACTAATGCAACTGCCAATATTCCAAGAAACGCACTAAAAATTTCCTGATTACTATCTGCCTGATCCGGTGTAAAGAGCATCCCGATTTTAGTAAGAATCATACTTAAAATACCACCAATACATATACTCATAAGACTCAGCAGATACTTTTCCTTCACATATTCCTTTCTTGTAATAGGCAGTGTCATAAGATAAACAATTCCCTGGTCCGCCACATCGTATTGATACATTGTCCGGGCAATCATAGATAACCCAAACATGATATATCCCATCATAAAATACCAGTTTTGAAACAAAACACCAAATAAAACACTTACACCGATGATACTAACCCACAATCTTCTCTCATTTTTTAAAGTTCTTAAATCTTTCATGAGTAATGCTTTCATATTCTCTCTCCTCCTGCCATCAAAAGGATTAATTCGTCCACGCTTCCTTTTTCTATTACAATTTCCGGATTATGCATCTGATAATATGCCTTCTGATCTGTCAGACAGCTCCATCCGAAATTTTCTTTTTTCCGGCAGATAATATGTGACTTATCCATTTTTTTATATACCTCATCTGATACTTTTAATAATCCATATGCATCTAATAGCCGATCCATTTCTTCATGAAATGTAATTGTCCCTTTTTGAATCAGATAAATATCATCACAAAATGTTTCCAGATCTCCTGATAAATGCGAACTGATCAGAATCGCCCGTCCTTCCGTCTCCATATATTCCCGCAACAGTGTCAGCATCTGTTCTCTCGCCACCACATCCAGCCCGCTGGTCGGTTCATCCAAAAGTAATAACTTCGCTTTATGTGTAATTGCTGCAAATATCTGTAATTTTCGTTTCATTCCTGTTGAAAATTCCTTTATTTTCTTATTCATTGGAAGTTTATATTCTTCGCAATACTGTAGAAATTTATCCTTTTCAAATTCCGGATATAAGTCTTCCAGAAATGGGATAATATCATGAATTGTAAAATAACTTCCAAAACCGGTTTCCGCTAACACGACTCCTGTCTGCTGTAATATTTCTTTTTCTGGCTGTTTTCCATCATTACTGCACTCTCGTTTTTTCCCCAGCACTTCCATCTCTCCTGCTTCTTTTCCAATCAGCCCGAGAATAAGTTTAAATGTCGTACTTTTTCCTTCTCCATTCGCTCCGATCAGTCCCGTAATCATTCCAGGATATACTGTCAGAGAGCAATCCATCGAAAAATCCGGATATTTCTTCTGTACATGATTTAGTTTTATCATCACATCTTTCCCCATCTCTAACCCTCCAATACAATTTCAAATAATTCCGTCAAGTCATGATCTGTCAATCCGCAGCTTCTTCCTTTATGGATTGCCGCTTCCAGTTCTGCCTCAACTTCTTTTTTCTTTTCCTCCAGCAGCATATTCTGATTGGCACATGCTACAAAACTTCCCTTTCCATGTACCGTCACAACAAATCCTTCCTCTGTTAATGCGTCATAGGCTTTTTTTACAGTGAGCGCACTGATTTTTAAATCTTTCGCCATTGTACGGACAGACGGAAGCATCATCTCTTCCGAAAATTCTCCATTTATAATCTTCTCTTTAATCTGTTCTACAATCTGTTCATAAATCGGCTGCATGGATGAGTGATTAATAATCAGATACATCTTTCGCCCTCCTTCTTTGTAAACAGTATATAACAGTATATAACTGTTGTCAACTGTTATACACTGTTTATTCACCTATAAAACATGACACCGGCAGACTTTTTCAGGATACTAAACCAATTTTTCTAGTCGCCAAAAAAATCTGTATTTACAGATATACTTTCTATAAATACAGATTTTAAATCTTGATATTGTAATTTTATTTTCAAACGACTATATGCATTTTAAAACACAACATTCAGAAGCATTTTAAATCTCTCTTCTCCGTATACAGCGTGTGGTTTCTTTGCAGGCATGATAATTGTCTCTCCTGCTTTTAGGATATATACGTCTCCCACAATTCTATCATATAAAAAGGACGGGGAATAAATCCCCGCCACATAAAGTCTTTTAAAACTTACTAACTGATGTGTAATTAGCAAACTGTATGGATCCATCCTTCCGGAGCTTCGATGTGTCCCATCTGGATTCCAGTTAATGTATCGTATAGTTTCTTTGTGATCTCACCCATCTCTTCCATTCCGCTTGGGAAGCAAATTTCTTTACCATGATCTACGATCTTGCCTACTGGAGAGATAACTGCTGCTGTTCCGCAAAGTCCACATTCTGCGAAGTCTTTTACTTCATCCAGATATACTTCTCTTTCTTCTACTTCCAATCCAAGATAATGTTCTGCGACATACATCAAAGAACGTCTTGTAATAGAAGGAAGAATTGTGCTTGATTTCGGTGTTACTACTTTCTTATCTTTTGTTACAAAAATAAAGTTAGCTCCACCAGTCTCTTCAACCTTTGTTCTTGTAGCTGCATCCAAATACATGTTTTCATCGTATCCCTGTGCGTGTGCATCTACGATTGCATGTAAGCTCATTGCATAGTTAAGTCCGGCTTTTACATGTCCTGTTCCATGCGGTGCTGCACGATCAAAATCACTAACCCTGATTGTGATTGGTTTTGCTCCGCCTTTGAAGTATGGTCCAACTGGTGTAGTAAATACACGGAACTGATACTCATCTGCCGGTTTTACACCGATAACAGCGTTAGAACCAAACATATACGGACGTACATACAAAGTAGCTCCTGATCCGTATGGTGGTACATAAGCTGCATTTGCTTTTACAACATCATGTACAGCCTGTACAAATTTATCTTCCGGGAATACCGGCATTTCCAGTCTTGCTGCAGAATCAGCAAGTCTCTTTGCATTTAAGTCCGGGCGGAACATTACAATGTGTCCATCTTCTGTCGTATATGCTTTCAGGCCTTCAAAACATGTCTGTGCATACTGCAGTACTCCGGCGCATTCACTGATGACAACCTTATCATCTTCCGTTAATACACCTTCATCCCATGATCCGTCTTTATAATTTGATACGAATCTCTTATCTGTCTTTACATAGCCAAATCCAAGATTACTCCAATCGATATCTTTTTTCTCCATTTTCTATTCCTCCGTCCTTTTACAATTAAATATATTTATGATACCACTTAACACGAAACAATCCGCAGGCATCATAGTTGAGGCTTTTGTCCCAACATCATTGTATGCAAGTATTATAATACTGTCTATATAAAAATTCAAGAGTGCACTCTGTTTTTTATGTGTACAATTTTCACAAAATTATTTATCGCTCCATCATGCTAATCGATTCAATACCGACACTTCCTCCACGGACAACTTCAATACTCTTGTACTCTTCTTTCATAAGTTTGATTACTGCATCATTCTTTGTCGCTGTCTGTACAAATTCAAGAAGCAGACTGTCTTTACCATAATCAATAACTTTTGCTTTAAATGTTTCTGCAATCTGGAACAGTTCTACCTTATCTTCCGGTGTACATTTCTGTACTTTTACATAGAGAATTTCCTTCATTCTGACAAATACATCCGTAAAATCAATGACTTTAATTACTTCTACCAGACGGTTTAACTGTTTTTTAATCTGTTCAAATGTTTCATCGTCGCTGACGGTCGCGATCGTCATTCGTGATACAGTCGGATCTTCCGTTGTTCCAACAGTCAGACTGTCCAGATTGTAAGATTTTCCCGAAAACAGCCCTGAGATTTTAGACAGGACACCGACTTGATTTTCTACATATAAAGAAATCCAGCGTTTTTTCATTTTATTTCCACTCATAATCATTCTCCTTCCTGCTTAACAATCCATGATCATATCTTCTAATGTACCGCCCGGCTGGATCATCGGATATACAAGATCCTCCGGATCAATATCAAATTCAATGATATATGGCGTCTTTTTACTCTGCATTGCTTCTCTGAATGCCGGTTCAATCTCTTCCACTTTTGAAACATGGATTCCCTTCGCTCCATAGGATTCTGCAAGTTTCAGGAAATTCGGTGTATATTCCGGGCATGGAACTTCACCGCATTTTCCCCTGCATGCTGCTCCCGCTCGCAGGCAGGTCATGGAGTAACGTTTTCCATAGAATAATTTCTGCCACTGACGAACCATTCCCAGATTATTATTATTGAAAATACAGGAAATGATCGGAAGTTCTTCCAGCACCGCCGTTGCAAGTTCTTGAATATTCATCTGCATACCACCATCACCGGAAATAGAGATAACCGGTGTATCCGGATTACCGATCTTGGCTCCGATCGCACCTGGAAGTCCGTATCCCATCGTTCCAAGTCCACCGGACATCAGTAATTGTTTCTTATGTGTAATTTCTATAAACTGCGCTGTAAACATCTGATGCTGTCCAACATCCGTTACGATAATTGCTGCATCAAATACCTTGTTGATCGTATCGATTACATCCTGTGGTGTCATGATCGGCTTTCTCTTCATCTTCATCGGATGTTCTTCTTTCCATGTTTCAACCTGTGCACGCCATTTTTCTGTGTCACACTCTGTCACGTACTCTAACATTTTATCGATTGCTTCTTTTGCGTCCGCTACGATTGGAACATCGACCTGTACATTTTTTGAAATGGCAGCTGTATCAATATCGATATGAACAATCTGCGCTTTTGGTGCAAAAGAATGTAACTTACCTGTGATGCGGTCATTGAATCTTGTTCCGATAGAGAACAGCAGATCACATTCATTTACTGACATATTGGACGCATAAGCACCATGCATACCAAGATTTCCAATATAAAGTGGGTGATTTGTTGGAATTGCTCCTCTTCCCATAACCGTTGTTACTACCGGCACATGTGTGCATTCCACAAGTTCTGTAAATGCCTCCTGTGCATGAGCAACATTAACACCTCCTCCGGCAAGAAACAGCGGTCTCTTTGCCTTTCCGAGCATTTTCAGTGCACGTTTTAACTGTCCGATATGTACATGTGTATTCGGTTTGTATCCACGGATATTTACTTCTTCTGGATACTCTGCATCTCCCAGCTCTCCCATAACATCTTTTGGAAGGTCAATTAATACCGGTCCCGGTCTTCCGGTTCTCGCAATATAAAATGCTTCTTTTAAAATACGTCCGAGATCTTCTCTTCTACGTACAGTTACTCCGTATTTTGTAATACTTCTCGTAATACCGACAATATCGACTTCCTGAAATGCATCATTTCCAATAAGATGTCTGGATACCTGTCCGGTAAAACATACAAGTGGTACGCTGTCATAATAAGCAGTCGCGATTCCTGTCACCAGGTTTGTCGCACCCGGTCCGCTTGTTACAAGGCACACCCCAACTTTTCCTGTAGATCTTGCATATGCATCTGCTTCATGCACAAGCGCAACTTCCTGTCTTGGCAGGATCACTTTCGTATAATCCTGTTTGTATAACTCATCACTGATATCAATCGTGCAGGCTCCCGGATAGCCGAATAATGTGTCTACGCCCTCTTCCTTCAAAGCCTTTACTAATAATTTGTTTCCACTGATTTTTTTCATCTGCACAACCTCCTTGGCATTAAAAAAACCCTAAGCTCTATGCTTAGGGCGAATTACTCATCCGTGTTACCACCTAAATTCAGAAACTTTTGTCTCTGCACTCTGCCGATACAGGACTCCTACATCCGATATCGTTCCCATCTAACGCTGGGACTGCGTTGAAGCCTACTTGCTTTCGCTTTCAATTCACTGCTCGGGGGCTACTTCCATAATCACTTCACGAAGATTCACACCAGCCATCTTCTCTCTGTGGATCTGTAAATTATGTACTCCTCCCTGTCATAGCATTTTCACAATTATTTATAAAATCTATCTATTGTTTCACTCATTCAAATAAGTAATACAATTATAACTTTCTGAATATCTTCTGTCAACTGATATATTTTTAACTGCAAAGAACAATATTCATCAAGCTGTATGGCACTATACCAGAACTTTCTCTGCAATTTTTCCCCAGGAGATTCGGCTTACATCAGCCGGTCTGGTACAATTTTCCTCTACACTTTCCTGCAATGATTCTGCAATGCGTTTCTCATAAGCCGGAAGTTCTTCTCTAACTGCTTCATCCACGCGGTTCATCCGTGGAAGTTCTACATATCGGATATCCGCTCCCGGCGCATATGTATCCAGCCATTCGCGGATTCCCGGAAGATCCGACATCACAACACGGTCGCCACAGGCAAGTGCTTCGATCACTGTAAGCGGCAATCCTTCCGAAAAAGATGGTAGTGCAAAGATATCGCATGTATTATATACTTTTGCCAGCTCCATCTGCTCCAGTTTTCCAAGAAAATGAACCGGATATGGTGCCTTCTCTGCCAGTCTGCAGATTCTTGCATACTCTGTCTCATTTCCTGCGCCGCCAGCCAGATATACTTCCAGTTTATCTGCTTCATACGGAAGATAAGCAAGACTTCGGATCAGACTCTCTACGCCTTTCTTCTCTGAGATTTTCCCAGCAAACACAATCTTCGTCTTTCCGGGAACCTTCCGGATATGAAGATCACGGAAAATATGACTGTTATAGCCCATTCCAGATACTTCCACCTGTTCTGCTGTTACATGAAACATCTGGCAGATCTGCGTCTTCTGCTCTTCATGCAAAGCAAAAATCCGGTTTAGCTTCGCAATCTGCGCTTTGATATACTCCTGTTTTAACACATTTTTCTGCAATTGTCTGAGATCTGTATTATGACAGAAACCATATACCGGAAGTTCCGGAAAATGTTCCCGCACCAGTGCTGTAAGCAGATACAGATGATGACTTAAGATCAGATCCGGCTGAAATTCCTTTACTGCCTGCCTGATCTTCGTCAGGAAAACATTTGCAAACTGCCCTGCCATTTCTTCTGTCATATCACAATATCTCGTGCTTTCATAAGGCATCTCATCCGACATTCCCGCAATCGGAAACGGCAGCTCCTCTGACTTGAAAATAACCGGATATACTTTTGTATTTTCCGGAACTTCTGTCTTATCTTCTTTATAAACACCGGCAACTACTGCTTGTTCATGTCCTTTTGCTGCCAATTCCTTTACAAGTTCTGTCAAAAACACGCCACTACCGGTACTGTTTGGCTTCTGTGCCGTAATACTCAGTATTCTCATCTTTCTTTTTAAATCCTCTCATATACCGTAAAATAATACTCCAGATCAAAACATGTCTGTTCTTCACTGATCTTTGTCATCTTCCACTCTGGATCTTCATCCAAACTCGGAAAATAAGTATCTGCATCATACGCATGATCAATCTTTGTAACCAGTGCTGTATCGCAGTACTTTAACATCGCACGGTAAATGCTCTCCCCACCGATTACGAATGTCTCTCCCTCGTACTTCTTCGCTTCTTCCAGTGCTTCTTCTACACTGTGTACAACAACCGCGTCTTTTACTTTGTAATCCGGATTCTTGCTGATTACAATATTCACACGGTTTTTAAGTGGCTGGCTCTGTGGAAAACTTTCCAGTGTTTTCCGTCCCATAATAACAATATTCCCCTTTGTTGTCTCACGGAAAAATTTCATATCTGCCGGAATGCTCCACATCAGGCGGTTGTTTTTTCCAATCGCCCAGTTTTTATCAACTGCAACTATTAATTTCATCTTATCTCGCCCTTTCTTTTTTTAAACTGCAACCGGAATGTTTTTAATCTGCTCATGCGTCTCATAATCGATCAGTTTTACATCATCTCTCGTAAAATCATAGAAATCTTTTACTTTCGGATTCAGCCAGAACTTCGGTGCCGGAAGCGGTTCTCTTGCGATCAGTTCTTCTATTACCGGCACGTGTCTGTCGTAAATATGCGCATCCGCGATCACATGTACCAGTTCTCCGGCTTCCATATCACACACCTGTGCCAGCATATGCACAAGCACCGCATACTGGCAGACATTCCAGTTATTTGCTGTCAGCACGTCATTCGATCTCTGATTTAAAACAGCATTCAATGTCAGCTTATCGTGTCCTTCCTTCTTCGTCACATTAAATGTCATACTGTATGCACAAGGATAGAGATTCATCTCATGAAGATCCTGATGTACATATATATTTGTCATAATTCTGCGGCTGTACGGATTATTTTTTAAGTCATAAATCACACGGTCAACCTGATCAAACAGGCCTTCTTTATACTGATGCTTCACGCCAAGCTGATATCCGTATGCTTTGCCGATTGAGCCATTCTCATCTGCCCAACTGTCCCAGATATGACTGTGCAAGTCATTGATATTATTCGATTTCTTCTGCCAGATCCACAAAAGTTCATCCGTGCAGCTCTTGATCGCTGTTCTCCTGAGCGTCAGAGCCGGAAATTCCCTTGACAAATCATAGCGGTTCACCACTCCAAATCTTTTAATTGTGTAAGCCGGCGTCCCATCCTCCCATTTCGGACGGACCTTTTCTCCCCTGGTATCTGTGCCATTGTCGATGATGTCACGGCACATATCTATAAAAACTTTGTCTGCATAACTCATAAAAATGTATCCTCCTTGCAAGCTGTCTTTTTCATATTAACATGAAAATATTATAAAAAAAAGAGAAACGTCGCAATTTGCGTTCCTCTTTTAAGCCTATACATCTCAGGCTCTTTTATTCCTGATATCCTGCTATATGCTATATATTATATTAACCACAACATTCAACGAGAACATTTTCCAGTGCATTTGCACTTGCACTGTGTGTACGCTCCACACGGATATTGTAACGCTCTGCTTCTTTCAACGCACAGTGTACCATTTTATGTGCCACTGTTGAAGTAAACAAAATGATCAGATCCGGCTGACCGATCTGTGTCTTCAGATTGCCCGCCATTCTGGTAAATACTTTTGCCTTACATTTATATTTCTTGCAGATCTGTTTATACTGATGTTCCATTCTTTCATTTCCGCCTATAATAACAACACTCATCGATTTGTCCCCTTTCTTGCTGTCTTTTGTCTTATGCTACAATTTCCCGAATTGTCTTTCCTGCCAGAAATTCATTTACTGCACAGTCCTTTGCCTTATCGTATGTCCAGAATGTAAGTTTTGCTTTTTCCGGATCATGATATACTTTCCAATATCCACAAAAGAGACTGTCCTGTCCTTTATGCTCAATAAAGCCTCTGACATCTTCCAGTGGATAGTTAAGGAAAATTCCGATTTCATGAGGAAATTCAATCTCATTTTTTGAATGTTCCCGTACTCTTAACGAAAGTCTTTCCAGCACTTTTTCCAGACTGTTTTCTTCATAACCGTAATCAGCAAGGAACGTCTTCACTTCCGGTTGTTTCAGATATGTTTTTAACTGTGCCGGGCGATATAACAACACTAGGTATTTGTCTCTGCAAAATGTAAGTGCACGGTAACAGATTCCCGTTCCATTAAGAAGCAGATGCATATTTCTCATATCCTCTCTGCGGACATTCGTAATACAGGCTACTTTATATCCTTTGAACAATGGGGCACATTGCAGGATTAACTGAAACTGTAATCTCTTCCAACTATTTTTATCTGCTAACATACATGCTACAACTTCCACTGGCATTTTGGAGTTCCCGCCTTTTCTTGTTTGATTTTGATTTTGATTATCATTTACATTTACTAATTTATCATACATGTATTAAAATTACAAGGAGACTTATTCATACCATTTTCTCATTAAGGAGGAACAAAAAGGTCCATGCTTTATTTTTGCATGAACCTTAATAACTTATACTTTATAAAATTTTCTTTCTGCCTCGATTCTTACATTGTCATCTCATCTTTGGGAAGGAAATATTTTAATGCCACTTCATTTGTAGCCGCATCAGCCAGGTTGATACAACTGTTTCCCATACGGTCAATCAAATGAAGAATATTCGTAAATGGTGTTGTCAGACTCGCTTTACATTTTCCTTTGTTGACACGCTGGATATGGGATTTTCGCATCATAATATCCAAATTGACAATCTTGTCTTTGCGCTTCATCAGCTTTTCAAGCTCTACTGTTGTATCACCGCGTAATGCCTTTGTCGCTGAATCAAACATCTTCTCCAGAGTTTTCAGACATTTTGCAAGTTCATCCATCGCTTCCTGTGAATATTTATACTGGTTTGTTTCTTTTTCTTTCATAGATAATGCAATTCCGGCACTTAAATTACCGATTCGTTCCACATCTCCCAGCACATACATCAGTCCCGCTGTCTGGGATGCCTGCTGTTCGGTCAAAAGTCCGGAAGAAAATAATCCTGCCAGATAATCTGTGATTTTATCTGTGAGCTTTGTTACTTTCGCACTCTCCTCCTGTATCTTATCTACACCTTGCATCTGATTTTCTTTTACGACAGTCACCGTATCATGCAGAACTTTTTTCACCTGATCGCTCAGATGTAAAATCTCTTTTGCGACAAGCTGCAGCGCTGCTGCCGGCTGATTTTTCACATTCTCATCCAGATATAATGTCTCAAACGGATCTGATTCGGTCTTCCTTCCATCCGGAATCAGGAACATAACAATCTTCACCATCACTCCAATCAGGCATACCCAGATCAGTGTCATTGTAATATTAAAACAAGTATGCGCATTCGCAATCTGTCTGGAAATCACTTCCACTTCCGGTCCTTTTGGTGAAATAAAACGGATCAGTGTAGCATATGGTTTCACAAACCATATAAATAAAAAACTTCCTGATATATTAAAAATGCAATGCGCCACGGCTGTTCTCTTTGCATCTTTCGTCTGTCCTATACTTGCAAGAAGTGCCGTGATCGTTGTTCCGATATTGTCTCCAAGCAGGATCGGAATCGCACCAGTAAGTCCAAGAATACTTGTCATACCGTCTGGTCCTGCCTGTGCTGCAAAATTCTGTAAGACTGCGATGGTTGCACTACTACTCTGTACGACCAGCGTCATTAATGTACCTACTCCCACTCCAAGAACCGGAATATGTTTTACACTTGCAATAAGTTGTGTAAACATCGGACTGGATGCCAGCGGTTTCATGACGTCTCCCATTGTCTCAATTCCAAGGAATAACAGACCGAATGCAAATATCGTCTGTCCTATACTTTTTGCTTTTTCTGATTTTGCAATAAATGCAATGATAAATCCCACAAAAATAATGATATATATGTAATCGCTGATCTTAAATGCAATAATCTGTGCCGTCATGGTTGTTCCGATATTTGCACCAAATATAATAGAAATTGCCTGTGGCAGGTTCATAAGTCCTGCACTGACAAATCCGATTGCCATGACCGTTGTGGCGCTGCTGCTCTGCAGAACTGCCGTTGTAAGCGCTCCGGCAAGCACACCGAGAACCGGATTCTTTGTCAGTAATGCCAAAATACTTTTCATCTTCTCTCCAGCTGCTTTCTGCAGACACTCGCTCATCATATTCATTCCATAAATAAAGATTGCAAGTCCCCCCAGCAGACCAAATACAATCTGCATATTTTCATTCATATTGATTTCTCTCCTTTTTGCTGTACAATTTACTATCGTTGCTATTTTAGCGAATGCACATGCAAATCAGATGAAATCTATGTTAAATCTATGTAAAGTCAGCTCATGTATTACAGAAAAACAATAAAAAAAGCCGGCCTCTAAGGCTCGGCTATATTATACAGTACACGATCCAGCATCTTTTTCAATGCTTCTACTTCTTTTTTATTCATTCCCAGTGTCAGCATCTTATCCAGTTTCTTCCGGTCTGTTTCCATCCTCCTCTGAATATCATATGCTTTCTCAGTCAGGTAAATGTTCTTGCAACGCTTATCTTCGTTGCTCGGTACTACAAGGATAAATCCTTTTTCATCCAGTCGTTTCATAAGTCCTGTCACAGTCGGATTACGCAGACTCAGCGCTTTTTCAATATCTCTCTGGGTTACATGCTCTTTTCTGCTTGTAAATAAATAATCCAGCACCGCACACTGTGAAGCTGTGATTCCCAGCGTACGTAGTTTGCGGTTAAATTCTTTTTCGTAAATTGTGCTGATCTGCTTAAACAAAAATCCAAGCGTCGTTCTCTCCCGCATCTTATGTTTCCCTCCTCATGAACTTCCCGGCTTTCTTATAAATATATCCGACTTTTAATACTCACGAATCACACTGCTGATTTCCTGTGTCGTATCCATCTCTCTTAAATGCATCAACGCATCCTGCATATGATACTCTTTTACTGCTTCCGTTACGATAACAAGTTCAGCGACTCCGTCTGTAATGACCTTCTGGATCACTTTGGAAATGCTGACTTTGTGCTCACCGAACATGCTGGCGATTCGTGCAAGAACGCCCGGTTTGTTTGTTACCTGCATGCGTACAAAGAATTTATTTTTCACATCATCTGAACTCTTGACCGGTGTATTCTTGTAGCAGGTACAGCTGATTCGTCCGGTACATGAGAACTGGATATCGCGGATAATGTCGATCACATCTCCCATAACAGCACTGGCTGTTGGAAGCTCTCCGGCGCCTCTTCCGTAAAACATCGCATCATCTAATGCATCTCCGTGTACAAAAACCGCATTAAAGGAATCTCTGACAGATGCAAGCGGATGATTCTTCGGCAGCATCATCGGATAAACTGCAACCTCAATACCATCTTCTCTGTTATGTGCCACTCCGAGAAGCTTGATCACACTGCCAAATTCTTTTGCATATGCGACATCCTTCGCAGATATCTTTGTAATTCCTTCTGTGTATACATCGTCAAATACAACTCTGGAATGAAATACAATGGAAGCTAAGATTGCAACTTTTCTTCCAGCATCCAGACCTTCAACATCCGCAGTCGGATCTGCTTCCGCATATCCAAGCTCTGTCGCTTTTGCCAGCGCTTCTGAAAAGTCCATGCCATCCTCAAACATCTTTGTCAGGATGTAGTTTGTTGTTCCGTTCACGATACCGATCACTTCATCAATCTCATTCGCTGCAAGACACTGTTTCAGCGGACGAATGATCGGGATACCGCCTGCAACAGCCGCCTCAAAGAGGAAATCAACCTGATTTTCCTGTGCTGCATCCAGTAATTCTCTTCCGTGCACTGCCACCAGATCTTTATTCGCAGTCACTACATTCTTCCCTGCGCAGAGTGCTTCCAGAATCATCGTCTTCGCCGGTTCGATTCCTCCCATTACTTCAATCACAATAGAAATCTCCGGGTCTTCTACTATTTCTTTCCAGTTATCTGTCAGAAGAGAGGCATCTACGCCTTCTCTTTGTTTGTTCATATTATGTACGAGGATTCTTGTAATCTCAAGATTCGCTCCTGATTTTTTTACCATTTCTTCTTTCTGTCTTTGAACCAGTTTATAAACACCGCCGCCCACGGTTCCTAATCCGAGGAGTGCTGCCTTTATTTTCTTACATTCTGCCATATATCCCTACCCTCATTCTTTCCTGTATTTTTATGACGTCTTTACAGACATCACAATCAATTTTATTATAGCATTATCTGGTGGATATAGTCAAAAATGTTCTATAATAACATCTTTTTATCATTGCATGTTTTATAAGCATTTGCGAAAATTAGAAAATTCAAAAAACTTTTTTTAAAAAAGTGTTGACAAAAACTAATTCACGTAGTATAGTATGTATTGTTCTGAGGAACACATAACACAGAACAACAACTTAAGATATGCGACAGTGGCTCAGTTGGTAGAGTACGACCTTGCCAAGGTCGGGGTCGCGGGTTCGAACCCCGTCTGTCGCTCTTGAAGAGGAATTGCAGTTTGCAGTTCCTTTTTTGCATATACGGTGAACCCAAGTACAGATTTTTGCTTGCACTGTATTTGACGAATGTGCCTCATCGAGCTCGCATTGTCCCGGAGGCTATTATTTATAATAGAAAATACAATTTCTTGTTATATAAAAAACTGCAGCAAGATGTCCATAACCAGACACCTTGCTGCAGTTTTTTATAATTCTGAATATTTACAGAATATCAATATATTCTCCTGCCAGCGCTTTATTCATACTGCGGACTGCGCAGAATTTTCCACACATACTGCATGTATCGCTGTGGTCATCTTCCGGACTTCTGCTGTCACGGATTGCTCTTGCTGTATCAGGATCCAGTGCGCATGCATACTGTGCTTCCCAGTCAAGCTTTCTTCTCGCGTCACCCATCTTATCATCAATATCTCTTGCTCCTCTGACACCTTTGGCAATATCAGCCGCATGTGCTGCGATCTTGGAAGCAATGATTCCCTGTTTTACATCATCAACATTCGGAAGTGCCAGATGTTCTGCCGGTGTTACATAACAGAGGAATGCAGCTCCGTTCATAGCAGCCACAGCGCCACCGATAGCGGCAGTAATATGATCATATCCCGGTGCGATGTCTGTAACGAGAGGTCCTAATACATAGAACGGTGCTCCCATACAAATACTCTTCTGCACCTGCATATTTGCTGCGACCTGATCAAGCGGCACATGTCCCGGTCCCTCTACCATAACCTGGACATTGTGATCCCATGCACGCTTTGTCAGTTCGCCAAGGCGTACCAGTTCTTCGATCTGGCATACATCCGTTGCGTCTGCCAGACATCCCGGTCTGCATGCATCTCCCAGAGAAATTGTAACATCATACTCTTCGCAGATGTCCAGGATCTCATCATAATATTCGTAGAACGGGTTTTCTTCTCCAGTCATGCACATCCACGCAAATACAAGACTTCCACCACGGCTTACAATGTTCATTTTTCTCTTATGCTTTTTGATCTGCTCAATCGTTTTTCTTGTGATTCCGCAATGCAGCGTTACAAAATCTACCCCGTCTTCTGCATGCATACGGATAACATCTACAAAATCTTTTGCTGATAAAGTAGCAAGGTCTCTCTGATAATGGATCACACTGTCATATACCGGAACTGTACCGATCATAACCGGACATTCACTTGTCAGTTTGCGGCGGAATGGCTGCGTATTTCCGTGGCTGGACAGATCCATGATCGCCTCTGCGCCAAGATTTACCGCACTCATGACCTTTTCCATCTCAATGTCATAGTCTTTACAGTCTCTGGAAACGCCAAGATTGACATTAATCTTTGTACGGAGCATACTTCCTACCCCTTCCGGATCCAGACAGGTATGATTCTTGTTTGCACAGATCGCTACCTTTCCTTCAGCAACCAGTTTCTGTAATTCTTCTACTGTCATCTTTTCTTTTTCTGCAACTTTTTCCAGTTCTGGTGTAACAATTCCCTTTCTTGCCGCATCCATCTGTGTTGTGTAATTTCTCATTGGATCATCCTCCTGTAAATAAAATCTTTTTTCTGCCATGTAAGCATGGCGCATTTTCCTATTCCATAAAAAAAACGCTTCTGCCACCGCAAAAAACGTTTTCGTATAAAAAGAGATGCGCAGGCATCTCTTCTCTTCCGTAATTCTTCCCTACGTTGGCATTATCCAAATCAGGTTATAGGTCGAAACAAATTATAGTTTCCTCTCAGCCAGCTTTGTACCAGCTCCCTGTAACATTAAATTGTATATTTAATTATAGTTTTGCTCTCTGTAAATGTCAACCTAAAATATCTTCGTTGTCCATTTGCTCATGTCCCAGACTTCCTGCACGACATCTTTATAAAATTCCGGTTCATGACAGATTAAAAGAATACTTCCGCGGTATTCCTGAAGTGCTTTTTTCAGTGCATCCTTGGCGTCTACGTCCAGATGATTGGTCGGCTCATCCAGAAGCAGAAAATTCGTGTCACGGTTGATCAGTTTACAAAGACGGACTTTCGCCTGTTCTCCACCACTCAGAACACGGACCTGACTTTCGATATGCTTTGTCGTAAGCCCGCATTTTGCAAGCGCAGAACGCACTTCATACTGTGTAAAAGACGGAAATTCTTCCCATAACTCTTCGATACAGGTATTTTTATTCTCCCCTTTTACTTCCTGCTCAAAATATCCAAGTTCCAGATTCTCTCCCAGTTCACATTCCCCTTTCAGAGAAGGAAGCAGTCCGAGAATACTTTTAAGAAGTGTTGTCTTTCCAATTCCGTTCGTTCCGACAAGAGCAATTTTCTGTCCCCGTTCCATCGAAAAATTCAGTTTTTTCGATAATGGTTCATCATAACCGATCACAAGATCTTTTGTCTCAAAAAGCATTTTTCCCGGCGTGCGTCCATAACGGAAATGAAATTCCGGCTTCGGCTTTTCTGCCGCAAGCTCGATCACATCCATTTTATCCAGTTTTTTCTGTCTGGACATTGCCATATTTCTTGTCGATACACGCGCTTTATTCCGTGCCACAAAATCTTTCAGCTCACTAATCTCCTGCTGCTGTCTGCGGTATGCTGCTTCCAGCTGTGCCTTCTTTACTGCATAAACTTCCTGAAAATGGTCATAATCGCCCACATAACGGTTCAGTTCCTGATTTTCCATATGATAAATAATATTCACCACATCATTGAGAAATGGGATATCGTGCGAGATCAGTATAAATGCATTTTCATATTCCTGCAAATAGCGTTTCAGCCATGCAATATGTTCTTCATCGAGATAATTGGTTGGCTCATCCAGAAGCAGAATGTCTGGTTTCTCCAGCAATAATTTTGCCAGCAGAACTTTGGTGCGCTGCCCGCCACTTAAGTCTGTAACATCCCGGTCTAATCCAAGATCCAGAAGTCCCAGCGCTCTTGCCACTTCTTCTACCTTTGCATCAATTGTATAAAAATCATGCAAAGTCAGCTCATCCTGAATTGTTCCAAGTTCTTCCATTAATTCTGCCATCTGTGCATCATCTGCTGTGCCAAGCAGATCACAGATCTCATTCATGCGGATTTCTTTCTGCAGAAGACTGTCAAATGCAGATTTTAGAACTTCCCGGATTGTCATGCCTTTTTTCAGCACCGCATGCTGATCCAGATATCCAGCATGTACGTTTTTCGACCATTCTACTTTTCCTTCATCCGGCGTCAGTTTTCCAGTCACAATGTTCATGAATGTAGACTTTCCTTCTCCATTGGCTCCTACCAGCCCGATATGTTCACCTTTTAATAACCGAAAAGAAACATCTGAGAAAATGGCTCTGTCTCCAAAGCCATGTGTCAGATGTTCCACGTTTAATATACTCATAGAAAATCTCCTACCCCTCCAGCAGCATTGCGATCGCTGCCGGGTCTTCCTCAGCCGAAGCCTGCACGCACAGCAGTACGTCCTGGACATACGACTGTGCGAAATCAAGCGAGCCGGCAATTTCTATTATTGTTTTGCCTTCTTTATATAATGCAAGAATCTGTTCGATTTCTTTTATCTTCTCTCTGAGTGTTTCATCAGCAATAGATGGATGTTCCATATACTCTCTACTCCTGTTCCTGGGCATTTTCTTCCACTTCAAGTCCCAGCTCATCTAACTGCTTTGCATCAACCGGTGACGGAGCTTCTGTCATAAGATCAGATGCGTCTTTTACTTTCGGGAATGCGATCACATCACGGATGCTGTCCTGCTTTGCCATAAGCATAACAAGACGATCCAGTCCGTATGCCAGTCCTGCGTGCGGCGGAACTCCGTATTTGAATGCTTCAAGCAGGAATCCAAACTGCTCTTGTGCCTGCTCCGGTGTGAACCCGAGAACTTCAAACATCTTGCTCTGAATATCCTGATTGAAGATACGTACACTTCCTCCACCGATCTCGTTACCGTTCAGCACAATATCATATGCCTTTGCGCGAACTCTTCCCGGATCACTGTCAATGTACTGAAGATCTTCTTCCATCGGCATAGTAAATGGATGATGCATCGCTGTAAAGCGGTTCTGTTCATCGTTCCACTCAAGTAATGGGAACTCTGTTACCCAGAGGAATTTGTACTCATTCTTATCCAACAATTCCATCTGACGGGCAAGTTCCAGACGCAGTGCACCAAGAACATCCCATACAACTTTATTTTTATCTGCTGCAAACAGAAGTAAGTCTCCATTCTCTCCACCCATTGCCTGGATCAAAGAAGCCTGCTGCTCTTCTGTCATAAATTTGGCGAATGAGGATTTTACAGTTCCATCTTCGTGGATTGCAATATATGCAAGTCCTTTTGCGCCATAGTCTTTTGCAAAATCAACCAGTTTGTCAATTTTCTTTCTTGCCATGCCACCCTGTCCTTTGGCGTTGATGCCACGGACAGTTCCGCCATTTTCAATCGCACTTTTAAATACAACGAAATCAAAGTCTTTTACAACTTCTGTTACGTTCTGAAGCTCCATTCCGAAACGGATATCCGGCTTATCAGAACCGAAACGATCCATTGCTTCCTGCCATGTCATTCTCTGAATCGGCAGTGATACTTCAACACCAAGAACTTCTTTAAATAATTTTGCGAGAAGACGTTCATTTACTTCAATTACATCATCTACGTCAACAAAAGAAAGCTCCATATCAATTTGTGTAAATTCCGGCTGACGGTCTGCTCTTAAGTCCTCATCACGGAAACATTTTGCAATCTGGAAATAACGGTCACATCCGGAACACATCAAAAGCTGTTTGAAAAGCTGTGGTGACTGCGGGAGTGCATAAAAATGTCCCTGATGCACACGGCTTGGTACAAGATAATCTCTTGCTCCTTCCGGTGTACTCTTGATCAGGATCGGAGTCTCAATCTCCATAAATCCTTCTTCTGCGAGAAACTGACGGGTTAATGTCGCAACTTTGCTTCGCATCATCAGGTTCCTCTGCATATCCGGTCTTCTCAGATCCAGATATCTGTATTTCAGACGAATCTCTTCTTTTGTCTTTGAATTTTCTTCAATCTGGAACGGTGGTGTCTCAGACTCGGAAAGTACACGTAATTCTTCTGGAATGATCTCAATCTCTCCGGTTGCCAGATTTTTATTAACTGCGCCGGAACGTTTTTCCACTTTACCTACAACAGCTACTACATATTCCGAACGAAGCTTCGCGGCCTTTTCGATCAGCGCTGCATCCGTCTTGCCTTCTTCGCATACAACCTGAATGATTCCGGAACGGTCTCTGACATCAATAAATACGAGACCTCCTTTGTTACGGTTTTTCTGTACCCAGCCCATGATTGTCACAGTTTCACCTGCATTCGCTGCAGATAACTCGGCACATCTATGAGTTCTTTTTAATCCCTGCATTGATTCTGCCATGATCCTTCTCCTTTTCTTCTCTATATTCTACAGACGGTCTGCGTAGCAGTCTACAATATCTGCATAGCCTTCCCCTGTAAGCTGTTCTTTCTGGAACTTCTTGTTTTTCTTCATATTAACGATCAGTACCTGTTTTCCTTCTTCTCTGTCTTTTTTCGCCATTGCAAGTACTTTTAACATACTTTCTTTTGGAAGCTTCTTCTCCAGAAGGTATGCCTTTTTCTCTTTTGCTGCCGGAACTTTGTATCCATTTTCCAGAAGCAGCATAACGATTCTCTCAAATCCGATAGAGAATCCGCATGCCGGCGTATCCTGTCCGGTAAATTTACCGATCATCCTATCGTATCTTCCGCCACCTGCTACGGAACCTCCGAAGTCATCCATTGTTACTTCAAAGATTGTTCCTGTATAATAAGACTGTCCACGCACCAGTGTCGGTGTAAATTTCAGATTAAATTCGCACTCTTTTGCCTCTTCCACACTTGACATGATCAGTTCCATACTCTGTGCAGTCTCCTCCGGCAGATATTCTCCTAACTTTTCTTTCAGATAATGGATTCCTGTTACATCTGCGCTTACTTCATCAAAAAGTTTCAGATATGTCTCTACGTTTTCTTTTGCATAGCCCATCTCGATCAGCTCATTTTCTACACCTTCTGCACCGATCTTGTCCATCTTATCTAAAATAATGAAAACTTCATCGTAATCTTCCTCTTTGAATCCGCTGTATGCAGCCATTGCTCTTAAAATTCCACGATCATTGATACAAACTGTAAAATTCTTGAAATCCAGCTTGCCAAGCATTGCTGTTGTCGCAAGGATCAACTCGATCTCTGCCAGTGCAGATGCTTCACCTAAAATATCAATATCACACTGCATAAACTGACGAAAACGTCCTTTCTGCGGACGGTCAGCTCTCCATACATTACCGATCTGCAGCGCCTTGAAAGGTGCCGGAAGTTCATTGGAATGGTTAGCATAATATCTTGCAAGCGGAACTGTCAGATCATAACGCAGACCTCCGTCTGCCAGATCATTTTCCTCTTTTGCCTGATCAATCTTTAACTTCTCGCCTCTCTTCATAATCTTGAAGATCAGCTTCTCATTATCTCCGCCCTGCTTGCTGCACAGATTTTCAATATGCTCTACACATGGTGTCTCCATTGACGTAAATCCAAAACTCTTGTAAGTCTTTTTAATAAGACCGATCAGATAATCACGGATCTCCATCTCTGCAGGAAGGATGTCCTTCATGCCGGTAACCGGTTTCTTCTTTAATGCCATAGCCATTCTCCTTTTCGTTCTATCATTTCATCAATCCTCTGGATATACGCGTCGATTGCTTTTACATTCTCCAGCCGAATCAGATTTGTTTCTTTTTTCTTTTTGCTGCCCTGTACCGGCACCGGGTTCTTTAATACGATCTTCGTCGATGCGCCTGCACCTGCAGCGATAATGGATTGTTTTTCTTCCATAATAAGTATATTGTAAATTCCGGCTTTGTCAACCTTTGCATAACCTACATTTTCAAAATTTCCGGCAATATTCTTCTGCCGGTACAAATAATATGGCAACAGTCCCATCTCTTTTGCCACGCGTCTTGCTTCATCTACCATCTCTTTTGTATCTGGGCCGACAGAAGGTTTTTCATCAGACCGTCCCATCTTTGCAGCACGCTTGATTGCAAGAGAATGTACTGTCAGGCTGTCCGGTTCC
Source organism: Dorea hominis (assembly GCF_014287705.1). Taxonomy (NCBI): domain Bacteria; kingdom Bacillati; phylum Bacillota; class Clostridia; order Lachnospirales; family Lachnospiraceae; genus Dorea; species Dorea hominis. The sequence continues at coordinate 180,740 of NZ_JACOOY010000001.1, forward strand.
AGTTCTTTAATCTGTGAAAGCGTATCTTCCATATCCGCAAGTGTCTCACCCGGAAGTCCTGCGATCAAATCCATATTAATATTGTCAAATCCAAGACTTCTTGCCGTATGATATGCATCACGGATCTGTGAAACAGTATGTTTTCTGCCAATCAGATCCAGCGTTTTCTGCTGCATTGTCTGCGGATTAATAGAAATCCTGCTGATTCCATGCTCCGCAATTACCTGTAGCTTTTCCGGTGTAATACTATCCGGTCTGCCAGCCTCTACGGTATATTCCAGAAGATGCTCTCTTGAAAAATATGTATCGATACAGTCTAACAGTCTCTTCAACTGTCCGGCAGTTAGTGTAGTCGGTGTACCTCCGCCAATATAAATCGTATTTAATTTCTTCTCCACGGATACCTTTCCGATGTAAGCAAGTTCTTTGCACAGTGCATCTAAATATGCTTCCACACTGTCTTTCCAGTCAAACAGTGCGCCTGAGCTAAAGGAACAGTAGCTACAGACACTTGGGCAGAATGGAATTCCGACATACAGACTGTATCCATTTTCATAATCCAGTCTGTCAAGTAATTCTTTCTCCCGGTTTGCGATTTCCCATGCAAGAATAGTTTTCTCTTCACTCGCCAAATTTTCTTTTTGAAACCACTGGACAAAAGCGCCTTTATCCATTCCTTCTTCCAGTTTTTTCATAGCGATTTTTGTCGGACGCACTCCGGTAAGGACACCCCACGCAAGGGAACGTCCGGTTATTTCTTTCAGTTTTCTGTATAATGCACGATCAAGTTCCTTCTTTGTCAGTTCTTTTTCTCTGGAAATGGCAAGCCTGCTTCCATTCGGGAGAACCGCCTCTACATAATTAGAGGCTTTTTCGTCCACCCGGGCCACCATGTTCCCGGCTGGATAAAAAGCCTTCATAATATGATACGCATTATACGTGTATGATTCGTTACAACATATAATTTCCATCATCTTTTCTCCCATCCATCTTACACATATGGATTGTGTGTTTTCTCATGTCCGATCATCGTCTCTCCCATATGACCCGGGTACACATGTGTCTCATCCGGTAAAAGGAATAATTTTTCTCTTACAGAACGGACGATCGCCGATGTACTGCTGTTTTCAAAATCTGTACGTCCGACAGAATTCTGGAATAGTGTATCACCGCTGAACAGCACATTCTCAGATTCTACATAGTAACAGCAACATCCCATCGTATGACCCGGTGTGTGGATCACCCGGAAATCATATCCGGCAAATGTAAGAACGTCTCCGTCCTTCACAGTCTTCGCTCCGGCAAATGTATAACCATTGGTATAAGTCAATGACTGGTTCAGTCTTGCATCCGTCAAAAGATCCGCATCATGTTCTTCTACATAGACAGGAACATCATAAACTTTCTTAAAATCATCAATCCCCATTATATGGTCAAAATGTGCATGTGTCAGCAGAATTGCTTCCACCGTAATATTCTCTTCTTCGATATAATTCTTCAGAGCTCGCGGAAAAGCAGCCAGATCAACAATGACCGCATGCTTTGTCTCTTCATTTATCACAAGATAACAATTCGTGCTGATAATACCTGTTACAAATTTTTCTATTTTCATTCCAGTTTTACCCCGTCGTTCTTTCAATATCGATCACGCCCTCGATCTGGCGCAGTTTCTTCACAATATGCTCTAATTCGTCTCTGCCATGAACAATAAATCCTGTCTCGATCGTCGCAGTTCCCTGCTTGCTTGTACGCACATTCATAGATTTGACATCCACATCTGCCTCTGTAAAGATCTTGGACATCTCCATTAAAAATCCCTGTCTGTCATGTGCATACATCTTGATCTCTGCAAGGTACTGTCCGGTCGCTTCCTGTGTAACGTCACTTTCCCATTCAGCATCAATCAGTCTTGCACGTTCAGATTCTGTCAGATGAATCATATTGATACAGTCTGTCCTGTGGATAGATAATCCTCTTCCGCGTGTAACAAAACCAACAATCTCATCACCCGGAACCGGATTACAGCATCTGGAAAAGCGGACTGCAACATCATCTATCCCCTTAACCACAATTCCACTCTTGGATTTGGCAATGTGCACTTTATTCTTGGACGCTTCCGCAACCTTCTCCAGTACACTCTCATCGGTAAGCTCCTGCTTGTGTTCCTTACTGTATTCTTCTACCAGTCGATTTACAACCTGTCCTTCTTTTAGGCCTCCATGACCAATCGCCGCAAGCACAGAATCCCAATCTTTAAAACCATATTTTCTCTGTACCGTCTCTTGGTATTTCATATTCGTAATATGGGAAACATTGATGGATTTGGCTTTGCAGTAAGCAACGATCATCTCTTTTCCTTTGATGATATTGCTCTCTTTAAACTCCTTCTTGAACCATTGATTGATCTTGTTCTTCGCCTGTGTACTCTTAACGATATTCAGCCAGTCACGACTCGGTCCTTTGGAGTTCTGGGATGTCAGTATCTCAATACGGTCACCGTTCTGGATCTTATAGTCTATATTTACAAGTTTACCGTTGACTCTGGCACCGACCATCTTATTACCGACAGCACTATGAATCGCATAAGCGAAATCAATCGGTGTTGATCCGTTCGGAAGGTTTTTGACATCTCCCTGCGGTGTAAAGCAATAAACATCTTCCGCAAACAGATCCAGATCTCCTTTGATCAGATTCAAGAACTCTCTGTTATCTGACATATCTCTCTGCCATTCCAGAATCTGACGAAGCCAGCTTAACTTCTCTTCTTCCTGTGCCTCCACACTCTTCTTGCCATCATTGGATTCCTTATATTTCCAGTGTGCTGCGATACCATACTCTGCTGTCTTATGCATCTCAACCGTACGGATCTGTATCTCAAATGGCTGTCCCACAGAACTCATCAGTGTCGTATGTAGAGACTGGTACATGTTTGGTTTTGGCATTGCAATATAATCCTTGAAACGTCCCGGAATCGGTGTGTACATCTCATGGATGACACCGAGCGCCGCATAACAGTCCTTCACAGAATCTACAATAATACGGACTGCAAACAAATCGTAGATCTGATCTACGGTCTTGTCCTGATTGACCATCTTCTTATAAATACTGAAGAAATGCTTGACACGTCCGTTCACTTCACATTTGATATTGGCATTCTTCATATGTGTCGATACTTCCTGAACGATCTGATCTACAAATTCTTCACGTTCTGTTTTTCTTGCATTGATCTGATTCACCAGATCAAAAAAGACTTCCGGCTGTGAATATTTGAGTGCCAGGTCATCCAGCTCAGTCTTGATCTTGGAAATACCAAGTCTCTGGGCGATTGGTGCATATATATCCATCGTCTCTTTTGCTTTTTCCTTCTGCTTTGCAGGAGTCATAAACTGCAGTGTCCGCATGTTATGCAGACGGTCAGCCAATTTGATAATGATAACACGGATGTCTTTTGCCATGGCAAGAAACATCTTACGGAGATTCTCCGCCTGTACTTCCAGTTTATCGGAAGAATAGGATAATCGTCCGAGTTTTGTAACTCCATCTACAAGAAGTGCTACTTCATCTCCAAATTCACGTTTGATATCTTCTTCTGTATATTTTGTATCCTCTACGACATCATGTAACATTCCTGCTGCAATCGTCTCTTTATCCATCTCCAGATTTGCCAGAATGATCGCAACCCAGAGCGGATGCACAATATACGGTTCTCCGGACTTACGGCACTGGTCTCCGTGTGCCTCTTTCGCCAGAGCATATGCTTTTTCAATCATACTGACATCCGTAGACGGATGGTACTTCCGGATACGGGCAATTAACATGTCATACAGCTCGTCCGGGTTCTCATACTCACCCGGCTTCTTAATCCCATGACCATCCACAACATCCAGCCCTTTTGTAAGATCTTTTGTAAGAGTGCTTGCCGCAATCTTATTATCCAATGACTCATACGTTGTCTTTGACATATTAACGCCTCCTTCCTCTGATTTCTCTTTCCTTTATCTGTCTGTTCTACCTTATATTACGGATTACTTGCCCGGATAGCAGATTACAGACTCTACGTCATATCCTTTCAGACGCTCACGGCCTTTGAGTCCTGCCAGTTCCATCAGGAATACTGCTTTCACTACAACACCGCCAAGTCCTTCGACCAGCTTGACCATCGCTTCATTCGTTCCTCCTGTTGCAATAAGATCGTCAATGATCACAACTTTTTGCCCTGGTTTAATCGCATCTCTGTGCATCTCCAGTTCGGCGCTTCCATATTCAAGATCATACTTGATTCCTATGGTCTCGCATGGTAATTTGCCTTTTTTGCGGATTGGCACGAATGGCTTGTGTAAATTATATGCAATCGGAACACCGAAAATAAACCCCCTGGATTCCGGTCCGACAACGATATCAAAATCTAATTCTTTTAACTTCTCCTGCATCAGATCAATTGCCAGATGCAGTCCGTCTGCGTCCTGTAACACACTTGTTACATCACGGAAGATGATACCTTCTTCCGGAAAATCCTCAATACTTCTTACATATTCTTCTATCTGTTTCATAATGCATCTTCTCCGTTTCATGATAAAATACAAAATTAGTATATCATTACTTGATATGATTTTCAAATAATTCTATAGATATTCACCTATGATCCCATTTACCGATAATGCATCACTACAATCTGCAATGTTTTTCTGCCCAGATAATCGTTGATTTCCGGATAAAAGGTTGCCTGGATTGTCACCCGGCTTCTGCCGCCTGTAAGAAGCTCTGTTACTTCCTGTTTTCCATATTTTTCCTCCAGGTAACCGATAAACTTCTCTACTTCACCAAAATAAACCGCATCCAATATGACATGCTCTGCATTTTCCAGACGCATTTTCAATACATTTTTGTTGCGTCCAAGAACCCTCGCGCTGCGTATTACCAGATTTTTTTCTGCAAATACCGGCTTGGTATTACCTTTACCGAATGGCTCCAGCAATTTGATCTCATCGATAAACTTCGGCGATATCTTGGAAAATGGCAATTGCATATCAATTGTTATCTTTTCCGAAAGATCCTTCTCACTCAGCATACATTTCTCATTCAGCCTTCTGCGCAGCTTATCGATATTCTCTACCGGAAGAGACAGTCCCGCCGCCATCTTATGTCCACCATATTTATCCAGAAGTTCTTCACACTCATGAAGTTTCTCATACATATAATAAGCTTCGATCGATCTGCCGGAGCCTTTTGCTCCTTCTTTAGCGTCCGTGATAACAAAGACTGGCCTGTAGTATTTTTCCCGGATCTTTCCTGCCACAATTCCCGCCAGACTCTCATGACATTCCGGCAGATACACTACCAGTACTTTATCTTCTTTTAATGTAGAGTGTTCTATATATTCAATCGCTTCTTTCACGGCTTTCGCAGTCAGATCTTTCCGGCTGTCATTCAGTGCCTTCAGATCTCCTGCCAGAACATCTGCCTCTTTTTTGTTCTTCGCCCGCAAAAGCTCCAGTGCGCGTTTTGCCGTATCCAGCCTTCCTCCGGCATTGAGACACGGTCCGATCACAAAACCGATATGATAGGAATTCAGCCGCTCCTTTTCAATTCCATTGCATTCCATAAGCGAACGCATCCCCGGATTGGCAGTCCGCTTTAGCATTTCAAGACCTTCCCGCACAAAGATCCGGTTTTCATCTTCCAGATCCATCACATCACCAATCGTTGCCATTGCAACATTTTCTATAAGGTAATCGATATCATCCACATCATGTCCTGTCACCTCATACAATGCTTCCATCAACTTGTATGCAACTGTTGCTCCGCAGATCCCCTCATAAGGATAATTGCAGTCCGGCTGTTTCGGGTCAATGACTGCATCTGCCGGCGGAAGAATATATTTTCTTTTACCTTTATAAGTCATTTCCGCAGTCTGATCTTTTTCTTCCTGTTTTTGCTCATCTTCATAAGGCACTTCATGATGATCTGTTACGATCACAGTCATGCCAAGTTCTTTCGCATATGCGATCTCTTTCCTGGCGGCAATGCCATTGTCACAGGTGAGAATCGTATCGACTCCGGCACTTGCTGCCCGCTCGATCAGCTCATTGCTCAGACCGTAGCCATCTGTCATACGGTTTGGAATATCATAATCCACCTCTGCTCCCAGTCCTTCCAGTCCTTCCAGTAAAATATACGTTGCATTCACACCATCGATATCATAATCTCCGATCACACGTATTTTCTTCTTATCCGCAATCTTCTCTGTCAATATGTCAATGGCTCTGTTCATATCTTTTAACAGCATGCCATCATACAGATCTGAAATCGTTCCATGAAGATACTTCTCCATCGCTTCCTCTCCTATGACATTCCGATTTCTGATCAGACTTACCAGTTGTTTACTAATATGAAATTTTTCGCTCAGTTCCTCAAACTTTGCTCCTTTGTGAAGTAATACCCAGCGTTCCATCTGCTTCTCCTTTAGTTCTCTTTTTTATAAACTGCCTTCCGCTTCTGACAGTCAGATGGCAGTAAGGAAACAGCCACAACCATAGGATCTATGGTCATGGCTGCTTATGTTCTTATATCGGAACCGTATTATTTTTTCTTCTTTTTGCCTCCCGTCTGTTTTGCAGGCTGTGCTTTTGCACCGATCTTCATCTTCATGACATACCACAGTGCACCTGTAATACATACAGAAGAGTAAGCACCCCATGCAACACCTACCATCAGCGGTGCAGCAAATTCTTTAATAGAACTAACACCAAGAATAAACAGGATTGCTACCATAACAAACGTTGTCAGAGAGGTATAAATACTTCTTGTCAAAGTCTGTGTAATGCTCTTGTTTACAAGCATATCCAGATCTGCTGCTTTCTTTCTGCCACGCAGTTCTTCACGGATTCGGTCAAAGATAACGATCGTCGCGTTGATCGAATATCCAACAATTGTAAGCACTGTCGCAATAAATGTATTACCTACAGAAATTCTTACAACACCGTAGAAGATGATTACGATTATTACATCATGTAGCAATGCAAGTACGGCACTGGTTGCAAAGCGGATATCTTTGAATCGGAACCAGATATACAACAGCATACAGATGGCTGCAATAATAACCGCAATAACTGCATCCTGACGCATCTCACTGCTTACAGTAGAGCTGATATTCTCTGCAGTGATCTTAGATTCATCTACTTTAAAGTTATCTACCATCGCTTTGTTCAGCGCTTCACGCTGTTTTAAGCTTAATGTAACGGTCTTGATGATAATCTGTTTTGTTCCGGCAACTTTCTGTGTCTGAACATTGTGATCACCGGTTGTCTTCTCTACAACAGGTACGATCTTCGCATCAATATCATTGATAGAGTAGTCCTCATTAAATGTTACATTCGTAGCTGTACCACCCTGGAAGTCCAAACCATATGCAAATGCTCCGTCTCCTTTTGATGCATGGAATCCCATGATTCCAAGTCCAATTACCATAACAGCAATTGAGAATGTAAAGAAATACTTTTTCTTTGCAAGGAAATCGATAGTCTTTCTTTCTTTCTTCCATGGACGATAGTAGAATTTTTCGTTTCTGATACCGACACCATAGAACGCATATACGATCATACGTGTGATAACAAGTGCTGTAAACATCGATACAATGATACCTATTGCAAGTGTCTGTGCGAATCCTTTTACTGTACCGGAACCCTTAAACCACAGAACTGCTGCTGCAATCAGTGTTGTTACGTTACCGTCAACGATCGCTGACATCGCTTTGTGGAATCCGGTCTTCAGTGAATTCTTCACTCCTCTGCCTGCCGTCATCTCTTCTTTCACACGAGCGAAGATGATAACGTTGGCATCCACCGCCATACCGATACTCAGGATAATACCTGCAATTCCCGGTAACGTCAGTGTAATGTCAAATGCATTCAGGATAACCATTACCAATCCTGTATAAATCAGAAGTGCAAGTCCTGACGCAAGTCCCGGCAGGTAATATACCCATAACATAAACAGGAATACAACCGCAAGTCCGATCGCACCTGCTACTAAACTTGTATGTACTGCCTGCTCTCCGAGCTGTGCTCCTACAACCTGGGAACGTAGTTCTTCCAGTTCCAGTTTCAGTCCACCGATACGAATCGTAGAAGCAAGTCCGTCTGCCTCTTCAAATGTCATATTTCCTGAAATCTGTGCAGAACCATCTGTAATCTCATTCTGTACATTCGGCACACTGACAAATGCTCCGTCGTAGTAAATACCGATACTCTCGCGTGCTTTGTAAGCTTTCTTCGTAGCATCTGCAAACTTCTTCGTTCCTGCCTTTGTAAACGTCAGTGATACAATATTCTCTTTTGCTTTTGTTGTCGGATTCTCTGTCGTCTGTGCTTTTGCAGATTTGACATCTGTTCCTGTCAGGACAATAGAGCCGTCTTTCTGCATTTCTTCCAGAGATTTTGAAAGCTTGTAATCTTTCGCAGCATCTCCTGTAGAGCTGACAAGTTTATAATTGGCTTTGCCTTTGCTGTCTGTCTGTGAAATAAAATACAAAGAACCCGGTTGTCCAAGTTCATCCAGAATCTCATTTGCATTGGAAACACCCGGAATCTCAATGTTGATTCTGTCTTTACCTTCCTGGTAAACAGAAGCTTCTGTACTGTACTGTTCTACACGCTTCTGCAACTTGTAGATCGTATCATTCATCTCGCTGTCTGTCGGGTTGTCATCTTTTACTTTATATGTAATACTGACACCGCCTGCCAGATCCAGTCCGAGCTTGATATTCTGTGCCGAACCGGTATGACCTTTTCCGAATCCGACAGCAGTGGTAAATCCCAGAAGTCCAATCAGCACGATCGTCAAGATCAGACTCAGTATACCCTTCCCCTTTTTCATAATTGCTAAACCTTTCCTTTCTTTCCGACTCCATAAACTGCACTGTCTGAAATTATATGCTTTCAGCGTATACAGTCCACTTTGTTAGTTTAGCACAATTTATCCAAATTGAAAACCTTTTCCTTATATTTCACCGAACAATTCACAGGCTGCGGTAAAACATGCTTTGCGAGTTTTATCCGCTGATTAGCGGTCGTCAAATGCTGTCATGTAAGCATGACGCATTTTCCTCGTCGCCATAACAAAAAGCTTCTGATACCATGCTTTTCATCTGATATCAGAGGCTCATTTTTCCTTCATTGTATTCCTTTATTGTATTCCGTTATCTTACTTCCGTAATTTTTATGAGATCATACCGCCTGTCATGCCGCCACCTGTACAGAGAATCCATGCCGTCAGCATATTAAGCCCATTTCCGGAAAGCGAACGATACAGTATGATCGTAATGACCAGAAGCAGAATAAAATATAAATTTCCCAGAAGGAGTCCCCAGAAAAAGCGTCTGGTTCTGACCAACTTTCCGATCACAATTCCTCCTACAACCGTTGATAATACATATACTGCCACAATTGCTGCCGAAACAAGATGCTCATTCCATTCAAATTTGTACAACAAAACAGACAACAGCAGCAGACTGATGCCTGTTACTACATAGGAAAAAAGCAATGCCTTCAACAGCCATATGATTTTCTGATTTTTTTCCAGCCTGTTCATCTTCTTCCCTCCTCTTTATCAAAAGTATGAAAAGAAAAGGGCTTTTATTCCTGTTTCTTCCTCATTGTTCCATCTGTCTGCCGAAAAAATCTGCAACGCAGACGGCGACCTGCATTTCCAGATCGGTTAATTTCTTTCGGTTCTTTTCGCCAAGTAAAAGCACACCTCCAATCACGTCCCCTTCACACAAAATCGGGCAGATTGCTTCTCCGGTGAAAGCAGACTCTTCCACATCCACAACATTTACATAAGAAGAATCCTCCTGAAATGCAAGCAGTTTTTTCCTTTTTAACAGTATTTCTTCCAGTTCTTTACTGATAAGCTGCTCGTCCAGTTCTTTTTTACCTCCACCTGCCACCGCAACGATTTGATCCATATCGCAGATTGCTGCCGTGCAGTGCAGGCTCTGCGATAAGCTCTGCACATAATTTCCCGCCAGTGCACTCAATTCGCCGATTGGTGAATATTTCTTCAATACGATTTCACCTTCCCGGTCTGTAAATATCTCTAACGGATCTCCTTCCCGAATGCGGAGTGTTCTGCGGATTTCTTTTGGAACAACGACGCGCCCGAGATCATCTATCCTTCTGACTATTCCTGTGGCTTTCATATTCTCCTCCAATACCCAAGTTATTTTAACTGCTTTTTGATTTATAAGTTTCCTGATTTCTGTAATATTTTCTATATATAATCTGTGCAGTTAGTATATGGAAAATATGTAAAAATATTCTGTATTTCATAAAACCTGCCGAGACTGCCACTGACAGCTCCCAGCCACAGAAATATCAGGAGCTTCATACCCGCCTATGCGCGGTTATGAAGCTCCAGTGCTCTTCGATGTTCTTCTTTCTGGCTATACATACGTTTATCTGCTTCCTAGATCAGCTCATGCACCGATGCTTTCACCGGAAATTCAAAAGAATCAATAATACCAAAGCTGAAATCTTTCAGATATGGACGTTCTACTCTGGTGCGGAAAGCTTCCTGGATCATCTGCATCCGTTCTCTCAGATATGCTTTGTCACATTCTTCAATCGCAATGCAGAATTCGTCTCCACCAATCCTTGCAAACAGATCCTTCTTTCGGATTTGTTCCTGTACTATATCGACAAAATGATTCAGATACCAGTCTCCTTCTTCATGACCATAAGTATCATTGATATATTTTAAATGATCGAGATCACAGTAGCAGAACACAAATTTCTCGCTTTTTTCAAGAAATTCTTTCATCTTTCCAACCAGAAGATTACGGTTACCAATCCCGGTAAGCGCATCCAGATATGCCTTCTCTTCCAGTTTTTCCTCACGTTCCTTTTCTTCCGTGATATCACGTATAATATGTGCGTATGCTTTCTCACCCTGCCACTCCATAAATCCTGTAGCGACATAATAATAGCGATGATCGGACACCTGTTCTTCCCACTCCCATTCACACTCACAGGCATTCTCTTCCGCCTCAACCTCTGCAAGTTTTTCTGCAAGTCTTTCCCGGCAGATCTCGTAAATTTCTCTGTGTTTTGAATTTGACAGACTCTTCCCGCTGCAATACAGTGTTTCCTGTCTGTCTTTACTTAAAACAAGAATGTCTTCTTTGCTTCGCTCAATCAGCTGGATCAAAAGCTGATTGTAACTTTCTACCATATTCGCATGTGTCTTCTCACGTTCTGCTTCCTGCTTCAGATACTGTTCCCGCTCTTTTAACTGCTTTGTCATTGTATTAAACGCTTCTGAAAATTCTCCCAGATAAGAAACACTCTGGGAATAATCTCCTTTGGCAACCTGTTTTGCCTGCCAGCTTAAATGGTTCAGATTTGCATGGATATTTTTGAGATTCTTACACAGGAAATTCTCACGCGGCGGCGCTTCCACCGAAAGATTTCCCACAGATATCGCCGCAGAATATTCTTTCATCTCTCGTACCGCCTGTTCCAGATACTGCATTCCTTTTCCAAGTTTCTCAAAAGCAGGTTCCAGATCATCTATCTGCAAAGCATTCACTTTATCGTCATATAAAATACTGCGAAGATATTCAAATAACTGTTCACAATTATCTTTATGTTTCATCTGTCTGTTCCCCGTCTTCTATTACATTTGCATGAAACCGGCATACACGGTCACCAGTAGCCCAGCAGTCTACTTCAATGGCTTCATATGGCTTATCTGTATATACAGATAAAATTCCGGAAATAAATCCTTCATCATAATTACATACAGTCTCGCCAAGAATCGGAAGTCCTGAACAGTCCGCATCTTCCGATACGGTCAATATGATTTTCCCGCTCTTTTCTTCTATACTTTCAATTCTTAAAACACCAATCTTAAATTCTTCCAGTTTTCGCTGTAACTCACTCAGAAATGAATCCAGTGGCTGGTCGAGATTCATCATATTCTTTGCAAAATATTCACCGGATTTGCGTCCTGCTTTCCGAAAAATCTCTATCTGCTTTTCTTTTCCGAAATTATTTACAAGCTCTTCTTTGATCGAATATTCCAACATCCGGTATACTGTTACCGGAAGCATATCCCCAAGATTGCCCCGTCCATTTTCATTAAACTGCAAATATTCTTCAAATGAAATAGGACTGCGGTCCTCCATAAAAATATTATTACTCATTGTCCTTCTGTATTTCCTCTCTAGACTCTGTGCAAATGTACATCCAGATTTAGTATATCATTATCAAAAACAAGATTCAACGTAATGTTGCCAAAAATATCATGTGAAAGATTTTACATAACTCTGGATATTTTCACCGTATTTCTGTATAATGGATAGCAGATTTAAAGAGGAGGAATGAAATATGAGTAAAATCGATGAAGTCCGCGCTGACATGGTAAAAGCTATGAAAGCCGGTGATAAAGAAAGCAAGGAAACCTTATCTATGTTACTCGCAGCTCTTAAGAATAAAGCGATTGACAAACGTTCTGACCTGACCGCCGAGGAAGAAACTCAGGTTATCTTAAAAGAAATTAAACAGACTAAAGAAACTCTGGAAATGACACCTGCCGACCGCACTGAGATCATTGACGAGTGCAACAAACGTCTCGCAGTTTTAGAGCAGTATGCTCCAAAGATGATGGATGAAGCTGAGATCCGCGCTGTCATCGACGCGACACTTTCCGAAGTCGGAATCGAAGCACCTGAAGCAAAAGACAAAGGTAAGATCATGAAAGTTCTGATGCCAAAAGTCAAAGGCAAAGCCGACGGCAAACTGGTCAATGATATTTTAATGACTTATATGAACTAACCTGTCACCTTTTTTCAAATACCGTGACCGTAAAATGATCGGTTCTTAGTTCATCGCCATAATAAAAACAGCAGATACATCCGTACCTGCTGTTTTTTGATGCCAAAGTTAAAAGCCTGAAAAAGTACGAAGTACGAAACCATTTGCATGGCATCTTTTGACTCTGATATCTTTTAATAATCAACATCTGTATTCGTCTGATCGTCCGTCTTCATATGTTCTGTATAAGGCTTCTCTTCTTTCTGCTTGATCCGCACACCGAGATCCGCATAAGAAATCGATCTCCATACTCTTTTGTGTATGCTGATATCCGCTTCCATCAGCCATTCATCTTTCGTCTGCTCATAAATCTTATTCTTTCGCTGTGCAATCAATTTTTTCTTCTTATCCGCTGTTGCTTTTCTGTCTTTCAAGCTGACAAGCTTTGCTACATAACATCCCTCTTCTGTCTCAACCACATCAGTAAGATCTCCCTTGGAAAGTTCATCTGCTGCCTTCACTAGCTTCTTGTCCGGCTTTATAGATGCGGAATCAAATGTCACTTCTTTATAAATCTTCCCGGCATCCTGTGCCGCTTTCTCAAAATCCTTCTTCTCTTTTGCATGTTCCAGAAAAGCTTCTGCATCTGCTTTTGCCTGTCTCTTCTCAGCAGCGGAAAGTTCAAGTCCTTTTCCGGTCTCTTTCGTCTCTTTATAAGGGAACAGAACATATTGCATCCGCTTCTGTTTTGCCTCTTCATTCGTGACTTTCACATCTGCTTTATCTTCTACTGCTTTTTTCACTTTACTCTCTACAGCCATCAGTGTAAGCAGGCGCTTTACTGTCTTTCTTTCACCGGACACCTGATTCTTATTATGAAGCGCATTATCTTCATCAAATTCTCTGGCTGACTTCTCAATCACATCTTTTTCTGCCTGGGAGAGCGTCACCTTATATTCTTTCATATGCTCTTCCGATAACAGCATCGTCTCCAGATCTTCTATCACCTGTTCTTTGACTGCATCTTCATAATTATTGCCCTTTTCAGCACGGGATCCCCACATATCATTTCCCATATATGCCGCATAGTAAGTCTCATATCCCGCCTGGATATATCTTGCATAAAATTCAGCAATATCAGCAGTTACATCAATCCCATTTACCGTTACTGCCGCATCTTTTCCACTCATTGATGAACTGCATCCGGTAAGCGTTGTGACTGCAAGCACTGCTGCGAGTATCACTGCTGTGATTCTTTTCTTCATATCTTATTTCCCTTCTGCATTCTGATCGTTCTCTTAAGTATAGCTTAACATACCAGAATGAGTCAACCGGCTATTCCCGAATGATTATTAAGATTTTATTAGTTTTGTACCAGAATTCTTGCAATACCATCCAGAACCTTTGCTACAATCTCTGTTGGCATCGGTGGTTTTTCTCTTTTATTCCGAATCTTGTGAACATATACAAATGTATAATTCTCTGCACGGAATGTAAGACTCCCCCGGAACAGTTCGATCAGCTTCGGAATCCTCTCTGGCTGTACTTTCGCATGTTCATACATTGTAAAGGTATACATGTCACCTTTCTGTTCAATTGTCGTCACATAAAGCTTATGTGCTCTTGCTTTCAGTGCAGCAACTTCCAGAAGGGTACCAACTTTTTTCGGCGAATCTCCAAAACGGTCGATCAGTTCTTCCTCCATATCTTCCCGTTCTTCGTCCGATTCGATTGCCGCGATCCTTTTATAAATATCCAGTTTCTGGTATTCATTCGGAATATAGGAATCCGGGATAAATGCATCTACATTCAGATCAATGGTTGTCGTAAAATCTTCTTCCTCCATCTCACCTTTTAACTGTTTGACTGCTTCGTTTAACATTTTACAGTACAGATCATAACCGACTGCTTCCATATGCCCATGCTGTTCAGCTCCAAGCAGATTTCCCGCTCCACGGATCTCCAGATCCCTCATGGCAATCTTAAAACCGGAACCCAGATCTGTAAATTCCCGGATCGCCGCCAGTCGTTTTTCTGCTACTTCTTTTAAAAGTTTATCTCTTCTGTACAGTAAAAATGCGTATGCCATGCGGTTCGACCTTCCGACACGTCCACGAAGCTGGTAGAGCTGAGAAAGTCCCAGTCTATCCGCATCATGGATGATCATTGTATTGACATTGGAAATATCCAGTCCTGTTTCAATAATTGTCGTAGATACAAGCACATCGATTTCCCCGTTAATGAAATCATACATGATCTTTTCCAGTTCATGCTCCCGCATCTGTCCATGTGCATATGCCACATTTACATCCGGTACAAGTTTCTGAATCCTACCTGCCACATCTGCAATATCTTCCACCCGATTATATACATAATAAACCTGTCCCTGTCTGGCACATTCACGCTCAATCGCCTCACGTACCATTTCATCATTATATTCCATGACATAAGTCTGGATTGGCATACGCTCTTCCGGAGCTTCTTCCAGTACACTCATATCACGGATACCGATGAGACTCATGTGCAGAGTTCTTGGTATCGGTGTCGCCGTAAGCGTCAGCACATCGACATTTTCTTTCATTTTCTTGATCTTTTCTTTATGCTGCACACCAAAGCGCTGTTCCTCATCAATAATGAGCAATCCGAGATTTTTAAATTCCACATCTTCGCTCAGCACACGGTGTGTACCGATGACAATATCAACAAGCCCTTTTTTCAGATCCTGTATCGTCTTTTTCTGCTGCGACGGTGTACGGAATCGGCACATCAGATCCACACGCACCGGAAATTCTTTCATACGCTGAACAAATGTATTGTAATGCTGCTGTGCAAGAATAGTTGTCGGGACGAGATAGACAACCTGCTTATCTTCCTGTACTGCTTTAAAT
Source organism: Dorea hominis (assembly GCF_014287705.1). Taxonomy (NCBI): domain Bacteria; kingdom Bacillati; phylum Bacillota; class Clostridia; order Lachnospirales; family Lachnospiraceae; genus Dorea; species Dorea hominis. Next base: position 196,440 of record NZ_JACOOY010000001.1, read on the forward strand.
GCCGCACGGATGGCAACTTCCGTTTTTCCATAGCCAACATCCCCGCAGATCAGACGATCCATGATCTTCTTGCTCTCCATGTCTTTCTTCACTGCTTCGATCGCATGCATCTGATCTTCCGTCTCTTCAAACGGGAACATCTCTTCAAATTCCTGCTGCCATACCGTATCCGGTCCGTACACATAACCTTCCTGGTTCTGTCTTACTGCATACAGTTCTACCAGATCTTTGGCGATAACCTTTACCGCACCGCGGACTCTTTTCTTCGTCTTCACCCATTCCTGGGAGCCGAGACGGTTAAGTTTCGGCTTCTTTGCATCCGCGCTGGCATATTTCTGGATCAGATCAAGCTGTGTTGCCGGAATATAAAGATTGCCGCCCTTGGCATAGGCAATTTTCATGTAATCTTTGGTAATCTTATCAACCTCAATCTTTTCGATTCCCTGATAGATCCCAAGGCCGTGATTCTCATGTACAACGTAATCTCCCGGCTTCAGCTCAGAAAAGTTCTGGATCTTCCGTCCTTCATAAATTTTTCTTTTTTTCTTTTTCTTCGCCTTTCCGAAAATATCACTCTCTGCAATGACTGTAAATTTCAGCATCGGATACTCATATCCTTCTGCAATATGTCCGTATGCTGTCATAATCTCTCCCGGTTTCACAAGCCTGTCCGAATCATCACTGTAATAACTACTCAGATCATAATCTCTTAAGTCTTCGGCAAGACGTTTGGCACGCGTTCTTGAACCGGACAATAATACAACGCGGTATTTTCCTCTTTTCAATCTTTTAAGATCCTGCGTCAGAAGTTCAAAGCTCCGGTTATATGGATTAACGCTCTTTGTCTGTAACTGGTAGGATTCCCGGAGTTCCAGCCCCGGTGCGCGCATTTCCAATGCCATAAATCCGACAGATGCATATCCATTCATCTTTTTTTTCAACTCTTCAACGGTATACATCCGCATCTCTTCATCCGAAACTTTGCAGCCATTCTCTACACGACGCTTCTGCGCTTCTACGAACTCTTCTTCCACGCCTTCGCCTTTTTCCAGAAGTCTTACTGGCTCATCCAGAAACAGGATTGTCTTTTCTTTTTCAAAATAATCAAGAAACGATACGCCTTTTTCTTCGTCAGTCGGATACTCTACTGCCGGATAAATGAACACTTCCGTCAGATTTTCGATTGAACGCTGTGTCTCCACATCGAAACTGCGGACAGAATCCACTTCATCCCCCCACAGTTCGATCCGTACAGGCAGATTCTCTGTAAGTGGATAAATATCAATAATCCCTCCCCGAACGGCAAACTGACCGGGACCTTCAATCTGTACTTCTCTGTCATATCCAATCTTCACCAGTCGGTCTTCCAGTTCCTTCAGATCCAGTGTATCCGTATTCTTTATATGAATCACACGTTCACGGATCGTCTCTTTCGGAAGCAGCACATCCATAAATGCATCAAAACTCGTAACAACCGTCACCTGCTCCTTCTGAATAACCGCCTCCAGCACCTCCATTCGCTGCTTCACCAGCTCTTTACTTCTTATATCTGCCTGATAAAACAGAAAATCCTTTGACGGATACAGATACACATCTTCCGAAAGCATCTTATACTCTTCATATAAAGCTCTCGCTTTTGACTCACTGGAACAGGCGATGACTCTGTAAGCGGAGCCATCGCCAAGTGCGTACATAAAATGTGTTTTCTGAGAAGTAACACACCCCGAAATGCGTATCATCCCGGGGTTTTCTTTTCTTTTTTTATAAATATCTTCAAATTCCGCCAGCTCTCGTAACGGTTCTGTCAGCGCCTTCATACTTTTATGCCTCCTTAGGCTTCACCTTACGGTTAAATTCATTCATAGCCGCTTCCATCTCACCGGCAAGGATCTTCTCCACAGCCTGAATTGCTTTCTGGTAGCCTTCTTCCATCTCTTTCCTCTCCGCCTTTGTAAAATGACTCAGCACATAATCGGCAAGGTCATATTTTTTCGGTTTCTCTCCCACTCCGACCTTAATCCTTGGAAATACCTGGGTTCCCAGATGGGCAATAATATTTTTGATCCCGTTATGTCCTCCGGCACTTCCTTTCTTACGGATACGGATCTGTCCCGGCGACAGACTGATGTCATCATAAATGACGATCAGATCCTGTTCTTCATCTATTTTAAAATAATCAACCAGCCCCCCAATGCTCTCACCGCTCAGATTCATGTAAGTCTGCGGTTTTACAAGGAGTACTTTCTGTCCTTCTATGATTCCTTTACCGATATAGGCTCTGTTCTTACGCCCGTCTACGGATATATTATATTTGTCTGCCAGTGCATCTATGACATCGAACCCGGCATTATGTCTGGTTCCTTCATACTGCATGGTAGGATTACCAAGTCCTGCAATTATATACATATGTTTCTCACCTTCCATTTTCTCTTTTAACATTCTACAGGAACTCTACTCATTTGTCACGGAAAAAATACATGTATATTTTTCCGTTTTTTTTCATACATTATAGAAAGCAAATAGAATCTATAATATACAGGAGGTCGCTGATGAGTTCCAAAACTAAAATAATTGTACTGCATATGAGAGAAATTATATATACAGTCGTATTTGCTGTTCTTGCACTTATACTGATTTTACTTCTTTTCTTTATGTTCGGACCAAAAAAGGAAGAAAAAAAGACTTCCGGCCAGACATATACGCCGGGAACTTATTCTTCTTCCCTCACTTTAAATAATACAGATCTGGAAGTGGAAGTAACCGTTGACAGTTCCAAAATTAGTTCAATCCGATTCACAAACTTAAGCGAATCTGTTACTGCCATGTACCCACTGATACAGCCCACTCTCGAAGAGATTGCCGACCAGGTCTACGAAAAACAGTCTTTAGAAAATATCTCCTACTCCAAAGACAATCCTTACACTTCCCAGATCATTATAAATGCAATACAAGAAGCGTTAGAAAAAGCCGCAGCATCCAAATAGCTGCGGCTTTTCCTATCCTTCTACGATCAAATAACGTCCCCCCGGAAGTACGAATACTTCAGATGCGTCTTCCAGTTCTTCAGAAGACATTCCTTCAACGTCAAGTCCCTCTTCTTCAAGAAATTCACGGACTTCATCAATATTCTCTACGATCGTTGCCATGCATTCCTCCAGAAAAGCTTCTGCTCCTTCCAGCGTCTCTGCCACCGGCTCGTCAAAAAGCTGTGACTGATTCTCCAGAAATGTTTTCAGACATTCCTCATCATACTCATACATGCTCTTTTCCTCCTTCCTCTCATAGACTTTTAAACATATGCAAGAAGATCTGCCGGCTTCGCGATCATATGCTCCGGATCTGCTTCTCTTAATTCCTGTTCGGAACGGAAGCCCCAAGTTACACTAATCGTCTTAAGACCTGCATTCTTTCCCGTTTCTATATCCACTTCAGAATCTCCCACATACAGACATTCCGATGCCTCTGCACCCAGTACCTCCAGAATATGCCATACACCATCCGGCGCGGGTTTTCTCCTAATTCCTTCCTGCTGCCCGGACACGTAATCAAACACTCCGTCACCAAAGATCTTACGCACAACCTTTACCGCCTGTGCATGTGGTTTGTTGGATAATACGGCGAGTTTGATTCCTCTGTCTTTCAATGCTTCAAGCATCTTAACAATTCCTTCGTAAGGTGTTACATGATATGTACAGTTCTCATCAAATATTCTTCCATAAACCTGCATTCCTTCTTCCAGCCGTTCTGCATTCTCATCACCGACAGCTGCCAGCGATTCTTCCATCAGACGTCTGGCACCATTTCCAACAAAAGTTCTGCACTGCTCTTTCGTAATCTCCGGCAATCCCATCTCTCTCAATGTGGCGCGTACGGAATATACAAGCGATTCCAGAGTATCTGTAAGTGTTCCATCTAAATCAAAAATACAAGCTTTCATTTTCTTATGTCCTCCATGCAATTAATATAATAGTATGACCTGTTCTAAAATGCAACTAAAAATTCCTTTCAATCTGCAATCAAAAAGGAACGGAATCATTTTCCGTCCCCAAGATAGCGCCGCATAATACGCAGTGCATTTTTTTCCAGTCTGCTGACCTGTGCCTGTGAAATTCCAATTTCATCCGACACTTCCATCTGTGTTTTTCCTTCAAAAAAGCGCAGATCAATGATATACCTCTCTCTTTCATTTAAACGGTTCATTGCCGCTTCCAGTGACAGATTCTCAATCCATCTGTCTTCTTTATTTTTATGGTCACTGATCTGATCCATCACATAAAGTGCATCTCCGCCATCGTTATACACCGGCTCCTGCAGACTTACCGGTGTCTGGATTGCGTCCATCGCAAAGACAATATCTTCTTTCGATATGCCTACTTCTTTTGCAATTTCCTGCACGGTCGGCTCTTTCTGATACTGTTTCATATAATTTTCCCTTGCGTAAATCGCTTTGTACGCTGTATCTCGCAGGGATCTGCTAACACGGATGGAATTGTTATCCCGCATATAACGACGGATTTCTCCAACGATCATCGGAACTGCATAAGTAGAAAACTTTACGTCCAATTCTGTATTAAAATTATTGATTGCTTTAATAAGACCGATACAGCCGATCTGAAATAAATCATCCGAGTTTTCACTGCTCGCAGAAAAGCGCCGGATCACACTCAGCACCAGCCTTAGATTTCCTTTGATATAAGCATCTTTCGCCTCTTCATCTCCTTCTTTTATACGCGCAAACAAAGCTTCCTTCTCCTTTTCACTCAGGATTGGAAGCTTTGCTGTATTCACTCCACATATTTCTACTTTTCCCTGTGTCATATCGAGATCCTCCTCTACCAGATGTACTTTCTTTTCTAGTAGAAATCATCTCCATATCTACACACGTTATGCGGTCTTAAGATAAAATAAAAAAACTTTTATCCCTTGACATTCTTTTCTATCTGTCCCATTTATCTGCAAGATTCTGGATCTGGGATTCTAATTTTGCAAGCTCTTTATTGGCGAGTCCCTCATTCTTATAAACGACCTCCAGCAGTCTCTTCGCAGCCGCAACCACACGTTCAAATGCGGTATGTTTCCGGATTTTCTCCGGTTTCTCAGATGCTTTCTTCGGCATCCGTATACCTTCACTTATAATCTCTCCGGTCAGCAGATTTACGCTTCCGCCGGAATAAGGTGCAAACGCCGGATAGCCAAATTTTTCCTCAATAAGAGCAGCAAATTCATCTGTTACCTGATCTTCTCCGTGTACGACAAAGACATGCCGGATATCAGAAGTAAACCCACTCATCCAGTATAGCAGTCCGTTCATATCTGCATGGCCACTGATACCTTTCAGCACTTCGATTTTCGCATTGACTTCCACATTTTCACCGAACAGTTTTACAACCTGTGCTCCCTCGATCAACTTTCTTCCCAATGTTCCCACTGCCTGATAGCCTACAAAGCAGATCGTACATTCTTTTCTCCACAGATTGTGTTTCAGATGATGTCTGATACGGCCAGCTTCACACATACCAGATGCTGACAGTATAACTTTTGGTTTTTCATCAAAATTGATCAGTTTTGACTCATCACTTGTAATCGTTGTGCGTAAGCCCGGAAATACAAGCGGGTTGATTCCCTGCTGTATCAGTTTCATTGCATCTTCATCAAAGCAGGACTGTACATTTTTCTGGAATACGTTCGTTGCTTCTATCGCAAGAGGGCTGTCTACATATACTTCAAATCCCGGATATTCCGGAAGCAGATTCTTCTCTTTGATCTCACGGATAAAATACAGGATCTCCTGTGTTCTCCCAACAGCAAAAGACGGAATTACAACATTTCCTCCTTTCGCAAATGTTTCTCGCAGGATTCTTGTAAATTCTCCTACATAATCCGGAATATCTTCTCCATGTGTACGATTACCGTACGTCGATTCGATCACAACATAATCTGCTTCTTTTACTGTTTTTGGGTCTTTGATGATCGGCTGGTTCACATTCCCCACGTCACCGGAAAATACGAGTTTTCTCGTCTCGCCTTCTTCTGTGATCCAGATTTCGATCGCTGCTGATCCAAGCAGATGCCCCACATCTGTAAAACGGATATCAATACCGTCACAGAGTGTGATCCGCTGTTCATAATCACACGGATGCAGAAGTTTGATTGCTGCCATTGCATGCTCCATCGTATATAACGGCTCATATAATGGTTCGCCACTTCGCATTGCCTTCCTGTTTCTCCACTGTGCTTCAAACTCCTGGATATGTGCACTGTCACGAAGCATGATATCGCAGAGGTCTGCTGTTGCAAATGTAGATATGATCTCTCCTCTGAAACCTTCCTTGCACAACAGTGGAATCTTTCCAGAATGATCAATATGTGCGTGTGTCAGAAGCACATAATCGATGTCTCCTGCCTTTACCGGGATTTCCTGATTCTCATACAGATCCGGTCCCTGTTCCATTCCACAGTCTACGAGAATATGTTTTCCGCATGCCTCAATCAAGTGGCAGCTTCCTGTAACTTCATGGTCTGCACCGATAAATATAAGCTTCATATCATCAGCCCCTTTTTTCTTTATTGTACCACTTTTTCATTTCTTTTTCTATATTTTCTGAATATCAGTCATTTTTCGGCATTTTTCACATGCATTAACGATCATCAAGAATACTTCAGCATTTCTTTTTTCAGTCTCTGCATGATCTTCTTTTCCAGCCTCGAAATATAAGACTGGGATATGCCAAGAATATCCGCCACTTCCTTCTGTGTTTTTTCTTCACCTTTCGCATCATTCAATCCGAATCGCATTCGTATGATCGTCTGCTCCCTTGCGCTCAGCCGGTTGATTGCCCCAAACAACACTTTCTTTTCTGCTTCCTGCTCCATATCCCGGTAAATGGTATCTTCATCCGTGCCAAGTATATCTGAAAGCAGCAGCTCATTTCCATCCCAATCCACATTTAACGGCTCATCAATCGATACTTCCATCTTTGTTTTATTATTTCTGCGCAGATACATTAAAATCTCATTTTCAATGCATCTGGATGCATATGTAGCAAGCTTGATTTTTTTCTCCGGATTGAACGTATTGATCGCTTTGATCAGTCCGATCGTTCCGATGGAAATCAGATCTTCCACACCAACTCCCGTATTATCAAATTTCTTTGCTATATACACAACCAGACGAAGATTATGTTCGATCAGAAGCTTTCTTGCTTCATTCGCATCTCCATTCTTAAGACTTCTGATCGTCGCTTCTTCCTTCTCCGGTGAAAGTGGTGCCGGAAGAATCTCCGATCCTCCTATATAATGGATTTCCCGATGATCCGGAAATAAAAATGTACGGATACCCGGAATGATTTTTAATTTGAACTGATTCGGTACTGCAACTTTAATTACCATATGATTTCCTCCTAAAATATATCAGGATTCAGAATCATCCGACAATCTTCGCATAGGATCTTTTCCTCACTGACCGCAACTAATCCGTTCTTTATGACCATATTTTCCTTCTCTGGAAATATCATTCTTTCTATCCGGAAAGCTTTCATAACACCATTTTCTTTCCCAATACTGTGATATGCGATCTCACGCATCTGTGGAATTTCTTCTTTCAGCAGACATTCCGCTATTTCCGGATCCAGTATATTTACCGGTTCTCCACTGACCGGATCACGCAGACGGTTTCCCGTATCAATCAGTGCTTTTCCATCATAGTTCTGCCCCGCATGCTCCAGACGGATTCTGCATGTTCCGAATTTCTTTCTGAACAACTGCTGTAACATCCAGAGAATTCCACCTGCCAGGTAGTCCCCCGCAATCACACATCCAAAGAAAAGGCTGCCATAACGGATATATTGCCGAAACAGGGACAGAATACCTGCCATAAGCACTGCGCTGATTCCGAGAACGATGAACGCTCTCACAAGCTCTCTGCTTCTTCTGATTCCCAGTCCTGCCTGAATCATAACAACATTTACAAAAGTGTAGAAAAAAAGCAGTTTCAAAATTCCTGGAATACCAGGAATACTCCAGACAATACATGTCAAAAATGCTCCAAGAAATGCTCCCCACAGGATACGCATTTTTCCTACTTTACACGAAAGGATTTTCCCTGTTATCTTAAGGAGCATCCAATCCATAATGGCATTGATCAGGAAAAATACATCTATGTACAGTTCGTACTGCATTTTCCACCTTCTTTTTCCTTTGGAAACTAAATCGATTTGGTCCATGTGCAATTATTATTATAAAGATATGCCCTTTAAAATTTTGTCAGAATCTGGCGTGATTTTGTCAGTTTCTTTCGACGGAAACTGACAGCGATAAAACAAACAAAGAAGCCTGCATCTTCATCTGTCGATAAAAATGTAGGCTTCTTTGTTGCTTATGTCTTTATTTTGTTTACAAAAACACTTATTTCTTAAAGAAATCCGGAATCTTGATGGACTGTTCCTTCACCTTGCTCGTAGGTGTTCTCGGTGTCTCAAGAGTCGGTGCTGTTCCTCCCATCGCTCTTCTAACCTGCTGTCCGGAAGCGGATGCACTGCTCTTTGCAGATGCCATGCCAGCATCCAGTTTCTGGGATGACTGAGCGTGCTGCTGAATATGAGACTGTGTTCTCATCGGCTGCGCAACTCTCTCTCTTTCATATTCTCTGTGATGTACGGTTCCTGCCGGCGCAGTTCTGTTCTCCAGTCTTGATTTTAACTTAGAAGCGCTTCCTTCTACATTGTGAAGACCGGTAGCGATAACTGTAATCGTTGCTTCATCAGCTCTGGAATCATCATACATAGCACCGAAGATAATATTTGCTTCTTCTCCTGCAAGATCCTGCACAAATTCTGCCGCATCAGAAGCATCCATCAGCGTAATATCACCAGATACATTAATGATAACATGAGATGCACCCGCGATCGTTGTCTCAAGAAGTGGACTGGCAACTGCCTGTTTCACAGCTTCCAGTGCTTTGTCATCACCACGACCCTGACCGATACCGATATGTGCGATACCCTTGTCTGTCATAACAGTCTGAACATCTGCGAAGTCCAGGTTGATCAGTGAAGGAACATTGATCAGGTCGGTAATACCCTGAATACCCTGCTGCAATACTTCGTCAGCTTTCTTCAGAGCTTCCGGCATAGTTGTGCGTCTGTCAACGATCTCTAATAACTTGTCATTCGGGATAACAATCAGAGTATCTACGCTCTCTTTTAACTTTTCAATTCCGCCAAGGGCATTACTCATACGTGTCTTGGACTCAAAACGGAATGGCTTTGTTACAACTCCGACAGTTAATGCACCCTGCTCTTTTGCAATTCTTGCCACAACAGGAGTTGCTCCTGTTCCGGTTCCGCCGCCCATACCGCAAGTAACGAATACCATGTCTGCACCTTTCAGTGCTGCGGAAATCTCTTCTGCACTCTCTTCGGCAGCTTTCTCACCTACTTCAGGTCTTGCTCCGGCGCCAAGTCCTTTTGTAATCTTGTCACCAATCTGCATAAGTGTCGGTGCCTTACATAACTGTAAAGCCTGTTTATCTGTATTAATAGCTATAAATTCCACACCGGCAATCTGTTCATCGATCATACGGTTCACGGCGTTATTTCCTCCGCCACCTACTCCAACAACAATTATCTTTGCCGCTGCTTCTGATTCATTTGTCTTAATTTCTAGCAAGGGTTTCTCCTCCTTTGTTATCCTTATTATATATATTATACATCCCATACTCTTCGAGTATCCCGCCGTGCCATCTTCCCCGATCCTGCGGCACTGCGGCACGATGCGTTATACATAAAGCAACACATACAAAAGTACAGCTTGCCATATATATTATATAATATAGGCTTTTGTATAAAATATCAATAGAATTGCGGAATTTTTCTTATTTTTATTTTGATTTTTTTGCTTTTTCAAATGTGATCGTTTCCTGCCCGTCAGCGTAATTTTCCAAATGCAGAGTTCCTTCCTGCCCGCCCAGTTTTTCGATAATTGGCGGGATCTGTGCAATCTTCTCTGCGGAAATGCTCTCTCCAAGATTTACTTTTACATTTGCGATCCGCAAATAGATCCTGTCATTCCTGCAGGTAATCTTGTCCACTGACAGATTATAATTCTGTAATTCCCGGCACGCATCCAGTACTTCCGAAAAAAGTTTTGCATCTGCACATTCCAATACCTTGTACTCACCACTGGAAGTCAACGTGATGCCTTCTACAAGAGGCACCATTTTTTTTACGGCACTTTTATCTACAACAAGTCCTTCTGAATCAAAATAAACATACTGTTCTCCCTCTTTCATACCGGCAACAATTGTCTTTTCCTTTACACGGATCTGCACGGTCCATGGATTTTTCATAGATACCTGCATACTTTCAAAACACGGGAGCACGTTTCCTTTTCCCATCCCATACTGTAATACCAGATACAGGGAATTTGTAGAAAGCCTGCCACTTTTTATGCTCTCTGCCACTTCCCTGTCCGAACAGTATTCATTTCCTTTTACTTCAATCCTCTGTATATGAAACAAAAGCAGGACCGTCATTATAATAATCGCAAGTCCGCTTATCAGAACAACCAGTGCATAGATTCTCTGCGCCTGTTTCTTTTTCTTTGCGTTCTTTCTGCGCCTTGCATTTCTTTCTCTTTCCATCTGTCTGCCTCCTAAAAGCTCTTTTCGCTTTTTTTATCTTACCATTGTTGACACATTCAGCACAAGTCCCATTTCTGCAAGAAGAAACACGATCGACGTTCCCCCATAGCTGACAAACGGCAATGTAATCCCTGTATTTGGAATCGCATTGGTGACAACAGCAATATTCAGTATGACCTGAATCATCAGATGTGCCATCGCACCCGACACAATCAGCGCGCCAAACAGATCCTTCGCATGCACCGCAATCACAAAAAAGCGCCACAATAACAGTAAAAATAAAAAAATCAAAAAGCCGGCGCCTGCCAGCCCAAATTCCTCACAAATGATAGAAAAAATCATGTCATTCTGCGCCTCCGGAACAAACCCAAGTTTCTGGATTCCTCTGCCAAGCCCTCTGCCGAACAGTCCTCCGGAACCGATTGCATACAGTCCCTGCACTGTCTGATATCCTTTGGCAAACTGCTCTGGATTACGCCAGATCAGAAGGCGCTCCAGGCGATAGCTCTCAAGCATGAGAAATACCGTCATAAATCCTGTCCCGATCACTCCCATCCAGATGAACTGTACATATTTCGGACTTGCCACAAATACAAGGATCACTCCGATTCCAAGAATGATGATCGCTGTACTCAGATTACTTGCTCCGACCAGCCCTACAATTGGCAGGATACAGAACAGTACCTTGAATAATATCGTAATCTTCTCTATTTTCTTAGCATTTTTATTTACCATCCATGCAAGAAATAAAATCAGTGCGACCTTGGCATATTCAGAAGGCTGAAACGAAAAAGGGCCCAAAGACAACCATCTTTTGGACCCATTGTATTCTTCTCCTGCTAAAAGGACTAAAACGGAAAGAGCCACCGCTCCCACATAGCCAGCTACAGCAGCATATTTCCAGATATGATAATCAATACCTGCTACCAGATACATCACCGCCAGTCCCAGTGCTGTTGCAAATAATTGCTTTTTCAGATAGTACATGGCATCGTGAAACTTCACTTCGCCATTATAGACACTTGTACTGTACAGGATCACAAGTCCCGCCAGAATTAAAAGCATCAGCACAACCAGCAGTGTCAGATCATATTTTTTCACTCTTACCTTGAACGTGGTCAAACTATTTTGCACTCCTTATAAGGAATTTACAATTCTTTTAAATTCATCTCCACGTACTTCATAATTCGGGAACATTCCCCAACTTGCACATGCCGGTGACAGAAGCACTGCCTCTCCACTCTCGGCTGTCTTTGCTGCAAGAAGGACTGCCTCTTCAAAAGTATCTGCAAACACATAATCATGGAAACCACATTTTTCTGCATCTGCAGCAATCTTTTCCTTCGTTGCGCCAATCAGGATCAGTTTCTTAACCTTTCCATCAAATGCATTGATCCACTCTGTAAACTCGGAGCCTTTGTCATATCCTCCGCCAAGCAGCACCGTTCTGCGGTTCATTGCCTGGATTCCTTTGATCGCAGCATCTGGATTGGTTCCTTTGGAATCATTATAATAAACAACACCGTTCTTTTCTGTTACATATTCGATACGATGTTCTACACCTTTAAATGCACGGATCACTTTGCGGATAATATCCATCGGCACACCATATACTGCTGCCATCGCAACAGCCGCCATATAATTCTCATAATTGTGCATACCGAGAAGCTGTAATTCATCTACATTGCATACAAGCACTTCTTCCGGGTTCTTATAAATCATATTCCCGTTATCCAGATATATTCCTTTTTCCAACTTCTGTCTGCTGCTGAAATAAATCACCTGTGCATCTATATGTTCTCCGAACTCTCTCGTTCTCTCGTCCTCGTAGTTCAGGATACAGTAATCTTCTGCTGTCTGGTTCTTTGCAATATTCTTCTTTGCATTCACATATGCTTCCATCGTGTGATGACGATTCAGATGATCCGGTGTAAAGTTAAGGATCGCGCTGACCTTCGGACGGAATGTTACGATGCTCTCAAGCTGGAAACTGCTCATCTCTGCAACTGCAACTGCATCTTCTTCCATCTGTCTTGCTGCCACAGTATACGGATTACCGATATTACCTACAACATATGTATGCTCTTTGTATGCTTTCATGATCTCACCGAGAAGCGTTGTTGTTGTCGTCTTACCGTTCGTACCGGTAATTGCTAGCACATCACCTTTTCCAAATGCATACGCAAGCTCTACTTCACCGATCACAGCAACCTTCTTATCACGCATTGCATTTACAACCGGAAGGTCTGTTGGTACTCCTGGGCTCAACACTGCAATATCTAATGTATCAATCAGTTTCTCCGGAAATTCACCAAGGATAATCTCTGCTTTTACTCCATCCCCAAGCTGTTCTTTCATAGCAACTTTATCCAACTTGTCATTTCCATCGTAAAGAATAACCTCTGCTCCATGATCTTCCAATAATTTTACAGCTCCGATTCCGCTGATACCGGAACCGAATACCAGTACTTTCTTTCCTGTTACTTCCATTTTCTCCTCCTACATTGCCATAAGCGCTACGAGACACAACAGAGCCGTAATAATTGAAAATACTGCGACCACACGCGTTTCTGACCATCCACACAGCTCAAAATGATGATGGATCGGCGCCATTTTAAAAATACGTTTTCCTCCGGTTTTCTTAAAATATGTGACTTGGATCATAACCGATAATACTTCTACCAGATAGATCAGTCCTACGATCAGGATAAAGATCGGCATCTGAAGCATATAAGCTGTTGAAGCCACAAAACCGCCAAGGGCAAGAGATCCTGTATCTCCCATAAATACACTTGCCGGATATACATTAAATAATAAAAATCCAAGCAGCGCACCAACAACTGCACATGTTACAGGTTCGATTCCACTTTTCGTTCCGATCGCAACAACCGTAAAAAATGTTGCAACAAGAACGGTTACGCTGGATGCCAGTCCATCCAGACCGTCAGTGAAATTGACACCGTTTACTGTGCCGATCACAGCGAAAAACATCAGGACAATTGCCAGCCATCCGATATCCAGATATTTTCCTCCGGAGAACGGAATGAGCATTTTCAGAGATACATCCGTGAATTTTACCACATAAAATGCGAAGATTGCAGTAACTACGATCTGTAATGCCATCTTCTGTTTTGGATATAGACCATCGGAACGCTTCATCACAACTTTCAAATAATCATCCAGAAAACCGATCAGACCAAAGCCAACTGTCACAAACAGGATTGGGATGATCTTCGGATAATCTTTGATATAAAAGATTGAAGTAAGTACCACACTCAAAAGGATGATCACTCCGCCCATGGACGGGGTTCCTGCCTTCTTCAGATGGGACTTCACACCATCTTCCCTCTCTGTCTGATTCATCTTCAATTTTCGCAGTACCGGAATAATGATCGGTCCCAGAATCGCACTGAATGCAAAGGCAATCAATACCGGCATAAATACTGTATAATTCATAATCCACCTCTTTTATCTTTTTGTCAGACTGTTAAGTCCTCGACGAACCTAGTATACTTCATTTCCTACTCTTTTTCAATGCCAAGATACGGGAATGTCTCCCGAAAAATGTTTCCGATCACCGGAGCTGCAATCGTTCCCCCGTAATAGATCCCTTTCGGATTATAGATCACACACATGCCCAGAACCTGTGGATTTTCTGCCGGAGCTAATCCTATAAAGGAAGAAATATATTTTCCGGCACTTCTTGGCAAAGTCTGGGAAGTCGCTGTTTTGCCCCCAATATGATATCCTTTTACATATGCCTTTTTCCCAGAGCCTTTTGCCACCACTCCTTCCAGCAGTTCCTGCATGGTCTCTGAAGTCTTCGCTGAGAGAATTCTCTTCTTTCTTCCATAAGAAAAGACTTCCGTCTTCTTTTTCTCCGAATCTGTAACTTCTACTCCAAAATGAGGTGTAATTCTCTTTCCTCCATTTATAAGAGAACTGACCGTTGCTGCCATCTGCATCGGTGTAACCTGAAAAGACTGTCCAAAACTCATAGTTGCAAGTTCTACCTGTCCTACACGATTTTTCTTATGCAGGATTGTTCCAGCTTCTCCCGGCAGATCCACACCGGTTGGTGAAAGCAGTCCAAACTTCTGGAAATATTTATAGAAATCATTTACTCCAAGTCTGAGTCCGATGTCAATAAATACCGGATTACAGGAATTCTGAATCCCTTCCACAAAATTTTCCGCACCGTGTCCTCCCACTTTATGGCAGCGGATTTTCCGGTCTTCCACAACTTTATAACCCGGGCAATGAAAACGATCCGAAAGCTTTACCACTCCTTCTTCCAGGCATGCCGATGCCGTAATGATCTTAAATGTAGAACCCGGCTCATATGTATCACTGATACATTCATTACGCCACATCCGGTTAAGTGCATCCTGCTCTTCTTCCGGTGTCAGATTTTTCTTTTCTTCACCTGGAAGCGAAAAAGGATCATTCAGATCAAATTCCGGTACATTAACCATTGCAAATATTTCTCCATTCTGCGGATTCATAAGCAGTATTGCAACTTTTTCCGCCTGTTTTTCTTCCATGACTTTTTCTGCCATCTGCTCTGCATATTTTTGAAGATTTGCATCCAGGCTGATTTTCAGCGTGTCGCCTTTTACCGGTTCTTTTCGTCCTTCTGCTTCTTCGTCCAGTTCTATTCCTCTCGCATCTGTGATTGTCAAAATCTGCCCATTTATCCCTTTTAAATAATCTTCATACTGCACTTCCAGACCAATGATTCCCTGATTATCCCCTCCTGTAAATCCAAGAACCTTTGATGCAAGTTTTCCATAAGGATAATATCGTTTAAAATCTTCGTCTACCTTAACACCATCCAGCCCAAGATTTCGAATTTTATCTCCCGTCTTTTTCTCTACATTTGACGCAATCCTCTCCATAGATGATATTTTTTTCACTTTTTTTCTCACCTGCGCTTCTTCCATGTGAAGTGCTTTTGTCAATATTTTAATTACCTTTTCCGAATCTTTCAGCTGACTGTGTATTACAGAAATTGTGCAGACTGTCCGGTTTGTTGCTAGGATTTTTCCATTCCGGTCAACGATTTCTCCTCTTGCAGCTTTAATATCGCGCTCTCTTTCATGTAACTGCTGTGCTTTCTTTTGATATTCTTCTGCGCGGAAGATCATCAGCCACGCAAGTCTTCCGAACAACAGAATAAGCAGGATGAGCGCGCAGGAGAATACAAAAAATATTTTCTTCTTATTATATGTTCTGTTCTTCAAACAAAAAACCTCACACAAGCTTTGTAATAATCTATTACTGCTTATGTAAGGTTATTCTGTTAATTCTTGCTGTCTGAGATTTTTTCCACTCCCAGATACGGAAGAATCTCTTTCATAATATCTGCTGAGAGCTGGGTTGCCAGACCGCTATTCGCCTGGTCACTGACGTTTGGTTCATTGATCACAACATAGACAACAACCTGCGGATTTTTCTGCGGTGCATATCCGATAAAAGATACAAGATATTTTCCATTCCTTCTTGGGAGTTTCTCCGCTGTACCAGTCTTTCCGCCCACATCGTATCCCTTAACGGCTGCCGTCTTTCCGGTTCCGTTTGTAACTACCCCGCGCATGTAATCTTTCACTACATCACAGGTCTCCTGGGAAATCGTTTTCCGTACAAGCACCGGATCCTTGCTCTCTGTCACATTTCCATTTTCATCTTTGACCTGTCTTACAACATGCGGTCTGTAATAACTGCCGCCATTGATCAGAGAACTGAATGAAGCTGCAAGCTGTGTCATTGTTACGTTGAAATTCTGTCCAAAAGCATTAGTTGCAAGACTGGCAGAATCCATTTTCTCCGGTGAATACAAAAGGCCTTCTGTACTTGCCTCACCCGGAAGATCTATGCCCGTCGATGTGCCAAATCCAAACAGCTTTTGATAACGGCTGAATTCGTCTTTCCCGATCTGCGCGCCGATCCGCATCATTGCAACGTTACAGGAATTTTCAAGTGTCTGCTTAAGTGTCTGCATTCCATGTCCATTACGATGACTGCAGTGGATATCGTGTCCGCCTACTCTGAGTACACCGGTACAGTTATAACTTTCATTTCCTGTCAATACACCCAGTTCCAGTCCCGTTGCAACCGTAAATGGTTTGATCGTTGATCCTGGTTCATAAGTATCTGTCACACAAAAATTCTTCCACAGCGCGTTAAGTGTCTCGATCTTCTCTTTATCCGTCATCTTTGCAAGTTCATTTTTTGTATAATATGCTGACAGATCTCTCGGCTTATTCAGATTGTAATTCGGATAAGATGCTTCCGCAAGAATCTCTCCGTTATTTGGATTCATTACAATGACTGCCGTATCCTTACTTCCGGTTCCTTTTCTTGCTTCATTCTGATGTTTTTTATTAAACGCCAGAATATGCTTCTCCACTATACTCTGTACCTGCAAATCAATTGTAGAGACAACTGTCTTTCCATTGACCGGCTCTTTTACGGTCTGTTCAAAAGTAGAGGTTGTATCCTGATAGCCATATTCTCTTCCATCTGTACCATTCAGGACTTCGTTATAAGATGCTTCAATTCCATTGCTTCCTATGTTTCCATCTACGGTAAACCCAAGTGTATCGCTTGCCAGTGAGTTATACGGATATTTCCGTTCATAATCTTCCTCAAGCCAGATTCCCTGTACATTCGAATACTTCTCACTGTTCTTCATTATGTTGAATTTTTTCGCTTCTTTATAGCCGATTCCTTTTTTCAGAACGTTATAACGCCCGGACGGGTTGGTCTTCATCAGTTTTCGGATATCTTCTTCCTTAATATCAAAATATTTCTTCAACGCTTCAATGGTCGGTTCTATATAATCGTCCTTACTGAGCATTGCCTTCATGTCCAGAATAACATTATAAATACGTTCACTTGTCGCCATCTTGGTTCCATTACGGTCTACGATATCTCCTCGTTTAAACGGGATTGTACGGCTGTCATACTGTTGCTGGTCCAGCACCACTTTTGTATATTTGTCACCATTTGATGCATTAATATAAGTAATCCGGCCTGCAAGAAAAACAAAAGCCAGTACAAATCCCATAAAGAGCATGACTAGCTTTTTTTGCATGGCCTTATTAAATTTCCTTTTAAAAGGATTTCTCTTTCTTCTTGCCATTTATTTCTTCACCTGTTATTTACTTTTTTTCGTCTGTACTTTTGTAAGTGCACCTTCCTTTGGAATGCTTTCATATTGCTTTACATAATCCAGAGAAGGTTTTTTATATTCCACGACCTGAGAATCGGAAGCATCTACCATGCCAAGGTCTTTCTTAGCCTTTTTACGCACTTCGTCCAGATTCACAGAATCCACGATTGCATTGTATCTGGTCGTATTCTCTTCTTTCAGAGTTGCCAGTTCTTCTTCCATCGCTGAAATTTTTTTTGCGTGGCTCATATTTGCTGACTGCAAATTAACATACTTGATACATACAAGCAGCATGGCGATTGCTGCAACCGCCATGAATACAACATATCCTCTGTTCATTCGCAGAGCCTGTCTGCGGTTTTTCTTTACCTGTCTGCTTGTCCTTTTCTTTTTGGGTTCCTGCGCGCGTCTTTCCGGTTCGTATGCCGGTTGTCTTACAACATTACCGTAAACATAAGACGCTCTTTGTACATTCTGTCTTCTTCTTGTTGTCATCTGTCTGTATGCCATGCGCGCTCACCCCTTTCCCACTTTTAATTATTACATACTCATGTGTCAGCTCCGCTCAAAAATACGAAGCTTTGCGCTCTTTGCACGACTGTTTTCTTCCATCTCTTCCTTGCTCGGAAGGATTGGTTTTCTAGTGATAATACTCCCTTTTGATATTTTCCCGCATACACATACAGGAAAATCGCTTGGACATGTGCATGGATTTTCATTCTTACGAAATGCACTTTTCACGATCCGGTCTTCCAGTGAGTGGAATGTAATGATGCACAGTCTGCCCCCTGGATTCAACAAATCAATCATAGCGTCCAATGAATTTTTTAGCACTTCCAGCTCCTGGTTCAATTCAATACGAATTGCCTGGAAGGTTCTTTTTGCCGGATGTCCGGACTTCTTCTGAAACTTCATCGGGATTGATGCACGTATGATCTCTGTCAGTTGTCCCGTTGTCTCAATCGGTGCTTTCTGACGCGCAGCCACAATATGCTTTGCAATGTTCTTGGCAAACTTATCTTCGCCATAATCACGGATCACACGATAAAGTTCCCGTTCTTCATAGTCATTGACGATGTCTCTCGCTGTCATCTTCTGACGTCTGTCCATCCGCATATCGAGAGGTGCATCTTCGCGATAAGAGAATCCCCGCTCTGCCGTATCTAACTGATAAGATGATACGCCCAGATCGAGCACGATCCCATCGACCTTGTCAATGCCTAACTTACCTAGCTGTGACTTCATATCACAATAGTTACTTCTTACTATTGTGACTTTCTCTCCGAAGTCTTTTAAGCGGATCCCGGCTGCTTCAATTGCAGCGGCATCCTGGTCTATTCCTATAATACTCCCCTTGTCACTGAGACGTCTTGCCACTTCACTGGCATGTCCGCCTCCACCGAGCGTTCCATCTACATAGATGCCGTCCGGTTTAATCTTTAATCCATCAATTGTTTCTTTCAATAATACTGATTTGTGTACGAATTCCATATCTTCTCCCTCTAGATACTGAACCCGCTTGCTTCCATATCGGATGCAATATCCTCAATATTCATTTCCACCTCAGCATTCTTAGCTTCCCATTTTGCCTTATCCCAGATCTCGGCACGCTTCCCCATACCGACAAATACAACTTCTTTTCCTAGTCCGGCGAAGTCTCTGAGTGGGGCTGAAATAAGAGTTCTGCCTTGTTTGTCAAGGTCGCCGTCAATTGCACTTCCCTGGAAGAAATATGCAAATGCGCGGGCTTTTTTGTCTGTGGTCGTCGGTAAGTTGTTCAGTTTCTCTTCAAAAGCGATCCATTCTGCTTCCGGGTATACATACAGGCAGTTTTCCATTCCTTTTGTTATGACGAAATGCTCCCCTAAATCGTCACGGAACTTAGCCGGAATGATCAGTCGCCCTTTGGCGTCTATGTTATGACTGTATTCTCCTTTTAATCCCCTTAGCATACTGAACTCACCTTCTTTCAAAGTGGTCCACCACTTTCGCACCACTTTTCTCCACTTCTCACCACTTTCTACCACTTGAACTAATTGTAAAACACTTTTTCAGTGATTTCAAGCCTTTTTTGTGTGTTTTTTGTGAAATCAACATAGAATGTGACTTGACCCATTGTATACATATAAAGAGAGTTGACACTCGCAAGCCTACGCTTTTGAACATCAACTCTCTTTGATTCTTATTATTTATTTTATTCTTCTACTTTATCCAGATTGCTCTGAAAATTCTGCAAAGCACTGTAATCAATCTCTACTTCCGGTCTTGACTGCTTCGCTTCATAAGTATGATACGCCGAATAAGTAATCCAGCCAAGTAAGATCACTCCTACAAATACTACCAGACACTTGCGCATCAGATTATATAATCTGTGCTTCCGGCGTAATCTTCGCCGGTTTGCTTTTTCTTCTTTATAATTATCAACTTTGGTCTGACTCATCAGGTATCTGTCTCCTTCTTATCGAATAACTACCGTTATTCTATCACACCTTTCCGGATTAGACAACCAGAATCACACCACCGTCTGCTGCATACATACTGCTAATCCCTGCCGTATCCAGGACGATGATATCTTTTACCTTCATCTGTTCCTGAACCATTTTCTTCATGTCTTCAGCACGCTCCGGGCAATTACAGTGTGTAATCGCAAGAATCTTCTCTTCTGGTCGTATCGCATCTTTCTTCACCTGCGCAACCATCTTCTCGATTGCTTTCTTCATGCCTCTTCCCTGACCCAGCTGACAGATACTTCCAATCGGTGTAGAACCCATTACCGGCTTGATATTAAGCGCAGTTGCCATCATCGCTTTAATACCAGTCAGTCTTCCGTTCTTTTTCAATGTCTCCAATGTCTCCAGTACAAAATACGTGTGCTGCTCTTCTATATAAGCATCCACTGTCTTAATAATCTCTTCAAAGCTCATCTGCTTTTCTTCACACTCTGCAATCTTCAGTGCGATTAGAGTCTCTCCAACTGAAGCAGACTTAGAATTAAATACATGGATCTGTTTCTCTCCATATTCTTCTTTATAAAGGTTCTTCCCCAACTCTGCACTATTGTAAGAACCACTCAGCTCAGCCGATAATGTAACTGCATATACATGCTCAGCATCACAGTGATACATCTCCATATAACGTTCCGGTGATGGGCAGGAGGACTTCGGACACTCCGAAGCCGCTGCAACTCTTCTCAAAAAATCCTTCTGATCAAATGTTGCATCGTCAATGATATGATAACCATCTACTTCTATCTCCAGTGATGCGGTCACGAAATGCTCTGACTGTTTCATCTCTTCCGTTAATTCACCACAACTATCTACAACTATTTTATAACTCATGTCTTCCTCCCGGTAAACTTTTTATTTCCATTAAATGTAGTTTTTAATACTACGTTTAATATCATAGCACATTCACATCGGAAAAGAAAGTCTTTTATTCCGTTATTGTTCTATTTTTATTTGTTTTGAAACACTTAGCGCAATTCCCATTTCTATAGAAAGGAACAGAATTGCTGTTCCCCCATAACTGATAAATGGTAATGTAATACCTGTTGTCGGAATCAGATTTGTCACAACTCCCACATTTAAAAATACCTGTAAAGCCATGTGAGCAAATATTCCCGTCACAATCAGTGAACCATACAAATCCGGCGCATTCTGTGCAATAAACAGCAGACGGTATAATAATAAGCCAAACAGTGTCAGAACGAGAATTGCTCCAAACACGCCAAGTTCTTCACATATAATAGAAAGGATCATATCATTCTGCACTTCCGGAATGATTGTCTTCTGTGCGCTGTTTCCAAGACCTTTTCCAAAAAAGCCTCCGGAACCAATCGCATATAACGCCTGCATAATCTGGTATCCGCCTTCTGATGCATAATTTTCCGGATTCAGCCATACAAGAACCCGTCGCATCCGGAAACTCTTACTTGTCGTAAGTACCATACCCAAGATCTTCACGCCCACCAGTATCGCTGCAAGACCGCCACCTGCAGCTGCAAAGAAGATCTTTGTCTTCCGGTGAACAATAAAAATCATAATAATGCTGATGCCCATTACGATAATCGCTGTACTTAAATTATCTGTCAAAAAATATACACATGCTGCGGATAACAGTCCCCAGACCATTACATGGATAAATCCTTCTTTTGTATTAATCTTCTTTCCAAGCTTGCAGATCACTACCGGGATAAATAGTATCACCGCAATCTTTGCAACCTCCGATGGCTGAAACTGTCCGATTCCAGGTACCATGATCCATCTCTTGGCTCCCTTGGCTCCTTTTCCGATTGGGCTTTGTACAAGTGCCATCAGTATTATGGATACCCAATATAGCGGTTTTGCACGCTTAATGTACCAGTGGTAATCAATAAAGCGGCAGATAAACCACATCACAAAAAAACCAGCCAGACAGAAAATTATCTGTTTCTTCAAATAAAATATACTGCTTTTCTGTCCGGTGATCTTCATGGAACTGTATGCACTGGTGCTGTATAACATTACCAGCCCGAAACATACAAGGCATATAAGAATTGCAACCAGACTATAATCAAAATATGGGATTGTTTTTTTCCTTTGTTCTGTAATTTCTCTTTTCACTGTCCTTGTCATTTTATTTACACTCCAATCGTATTCATTATACTCAGATATGATTCTAAAAACAACTAAAAATTCCGGTCTTTGCACCTCTTTTTGACTTCTTTCATATTATAATAATGCAAATAATTGAAAAGGAAGGTTTCTAAAAATGCCTAATTATCGCTATCAAGCTTCTAATTGCTGCGGCAACTCCATGCGGAACGTTTCCCTTAGTGTTCCTTCAGGCTCCGGCTGTCATGAACATGCCTGCTCCGATAACACTTCCAATATTTCCATGCAGGTTCTTGCTATGGCATATGTTCCCATCCAGAAATTCCAGTGCCTGTACGATCCGCCGAAAGGGCTGCATGCAGGTACTATTTTTGCCGAACTCGATAAACCATTTCTTGGAACAGGAGGTGTTCTTCGATGAATAATGATAAAAGATTATCCCGTCAAGAACTCTTACAATGGATCAATGCCGTCAGCTTTGCAGTCAATGATGTGACTTTATTTCTCGACACACACCCTGATGACGCAGAAGCATTAGAGTATTTTGAGGAATTTCGTACGCAGCGCACACGCGCACTTCAGGAATATTCCAGAAATTATGGGCCGCTCACGATCGATACTGCAACTGCCACTCCATGTGAACACTGGCAGTGGAGCACACAGAGCTGGCCATGGCAGGAAGGAGGCTGTTAATCTATGTGGAATTATGAAAAGCGTCTGCAACATCCGGTAAAAATCACCCAGACAAATCCAAAGATAGCTCAGGTGATCATATCCCAGTTCGGTGGTCCTGATGGTGAACTGGGTGCATCCATGCGGTATCTCTCCCAGCGATACACAATGCCTTACAACGAGGTCACCGGTATCCTTACGGATATCGGTACGGAAGAACACGCCCAAAAACGTTCTCGCTTATTTTTCTTCCTTATAATAATGCATTTTTACAGCGTTTCTGCGTATTTACTGGATATCTTAATCCAGCCCTCGCCGGACTTTAATCTGCCATACGGCATCTTCTCCACGGTCTTCGTTTTCGTGATCGTATAGACCGATTCCGGTGCTTTCTTTCCAGTGTAATCTTTGCCGGGACTCTTGTAAATATTAAGTGCCTGTTTGGTCTTTACCTTGAAAGATTTATCCGCAGCTTTCTTCGCTACCGGCTTCTCTTCTATCTTCTTTCCGATCAGACCTTCCGCAATCGCTTTTGCGACAGTCTTATATCCTAGCTTCTTGTACAGCAGGATATCATCTTTGTCATCGGCAAAGCAGACTTCAATCAGCATTGCCGGATCATTCGTGCGTCTGATAACTGCTAAAGAGCGGTTGTTCTCTTTGCAACCCTTCACTCCACGGTTTGTAAAGCCAAGCTTTGCCATTTCCGCACATACTCTCTTAGCATAAGGAACCGCCTTGGAACTCATGCTGGATACCCAGACTTCAACACCTTTGACTTTTCCGTCTTTCTTTGCTTTTTTGCAGCCATTGAGATGGATAGACATGTTTAAATCCACCGTATTCTTGTTACATTTCTTTACAATGTTGCTAAGATTTCCGTTCTGTGTTCTTGCAGAATCATCCGTACAATCATGCACAGTATGTCCTTCTGCGCTGAGAAATCTCTGTAACTCTTTTGAAATCTTCCGATCTTCGGTCACCTCATCCAAATATGAGGTGATGCCTGGGACATGTCTATTGTGTCCGCCATGAACATTATATCTTGCCATAATATCATTCCTTTCCAAACATCCTTATTTCTTATATTTACTCCGATTCCAGATCGATGCAACTCGCTCCCATCCGCCTGTACTTACCAGATATACAATAAAAGCAGCCACAATTGCTGCGAAAATATAATACCATTCAATCACAATCCGATAATAATTGCACAGGACGATCACGCTGATCGGCGTCAGGATCAGTGACACCGCCAGTGCTACAACACTGGTCTGTATCTTCTTAAATACCGGCATCTCTTTCACTGCCTGCACGATCACACTGACCAGAAATGCCAATACGCCAATTCCGGTCAGCAGGTAACTGATATACTGCAGAAGAAGCTCTGCACTCATTGCTTTTCCCATAATCTAATCTCCTTTACGTTTCAAATGTAATTCCTGGATCTCGTCATGCATTTTTTCAACCATGCCATTTCCTCCAAGCCTGTGATACGCTTCGTACATCTGGCAGAAGTTCTCATAAGCATAGGACGGAATAGAACCGATCTTCATATACCTGTCGTGGTACTCGATTAGCTGCACCCGAAGAAGCAGCATCGTACCGGCACTGTTTGCATCCCGTTTCTCATTCTCGTCAGCGATACGCTTATTTCGCTCTATGGCATCCTTCTGCTGTCTCTTCTTCTGCTCCTTCAAAAGCCAGACGATATACCCAAGCACGATCGGCAGAACGATTCCATATGTCTGTAAGATGATTTCTTTCACTTTCTATTCCTGCTTTCCTTAAATTATGCAAATAAAATAAGACCGTTACGGTCTTGCTCTTGGGGTGTTCATGTAAAATTCTCCTATGAAAATGTTAAATATCCTGACCATGCAATGCCAATGGCATCATTATTGGCGACGTTAGTTGTTTTGTCGATCGTCATCCTTACTTCTATCCATGACTCTCTGACATAGCATGAATACGAAGCTGGCTTTACAAACGCACTCGCAGATGAACCGTGTGTATATTTACCGCCCTGTCTTCCTCGGAAACCATTGTTCGTAGTTGCCGTTACTGCCGATACTCCTACAAGCGGCTTGGACAATGGGACTGAAAATATAACCTGTTTACCGCCACCGCTAACGTAACCACCAGTGCTGATCTCACATGGAATTTTATCGCCTTTTGTGTAATATGGTTTAAAGGTATCTCTGGTCGGCGGTCCCAAGTACAGATCTGTCTCATCTGAATACAACTGCCATTTTCCGGCTACTTCATCATGGAGCCCTCGGTTTACTCCTCCGGTTCCAACTCCAACACCTATAGCATTACCAGTTGAATTATGCGAAATAATAGTCACGTCATTCGAGTAGACATGCAAACGCCCATCTGCATTATTTAATAATAGCGCAATCTTATCATTCTCACTCATGACTCCCTGATGACTGATTTGCGATCTCAATAAAATTCCAGAATCCAATACACCTATATAGTTTTGTATCTGCTTGCCAACTCCCGTCCCTGATGTGCCGTAATATTCTGTCAGATACTCAAGAAAAGCTACTGCATCATTTTCCGCATTAACCTCCGGGCTCATCAAGGAAAGTATTGATGCTGATGTATCCATTCCATTGTCATTTTCGTAATAATTAGTAGAATCAAGATTTATTGCTACAGGTCCGGACATATTCAGATGTGAAGCTGCATCAATTTCAACTCCATCTGTTCCATTTATTTTTGAAAATGTTACGCTTTCTCCATCTTTTTCCTGTACAGAAGATACAATCGATGTTGTTCCACCACACATTTCCACCACAGCATCTTTACTATTCTTCCCCAGCTCCACTTTATTTGCCGCATACTTCGCTAGCACCAT
This sequence comes from Dorea hominis, assembly GCF_014287705.1. NCBI lineage: Bacteria > Bacillati > Bacillota > Clostridia > Lachnospirales > Lachnospiraceae > Dorea > Dorea hominis. Next base: position 222,383 of record NZ_JACOOY010000001.1, read on the forward strand.
ATCTCCGTTTCGAATTTCCATAGAATCAGAATCTACCTTTACATTTGCTCCTAATGTATCCGCTTCCATATTTCCTACAATCAAGCCATCATCCGTTCCCTGTATATAATTCGTTGCAACTTTCGCCGCAGCGTCAGCAGCCGCCTGCGCCCGATTTGCCTTATTCCAGGCTTCCTTGGCTGCTTCGTAGCTGCTGGACTTCGATACATCCGAATAGCTGTATGTATCATTGGACATTATAGTCAAGATTACAGTGTATAGGGTGCTTGTTGATCCTGACTCGTATGTTGGTTCTGTTGTATTCCAATTTCCACCGGGCGGGATTGCTGTCGGTTTGTTCGGCTTGGCGGCAGTTGAGGATTGCAATAAGTAATATGTTGTAACTGCTTTCACGTCTATAATCCTCGATATCGTAATATCTGCCTTTGCTAATATTGCCATCCTCTCACTCCTTAATCTTCAAGCTGACATGTATATGCCTGTGCATTTGTTACATCCACTGCCGATACTGTTAAAGTTTTTGCTGTGGCAATAGGCGCTGATCCTCCGACCTTATACCACTTAACTACTCCAATCCCGGATACCGTACCGTCGTTGGCCACTGTCTGCTCGGTAGCTCCTTTAAATACATGCGCAGTAAGAACAGTGGACCCAGAGTTATTTTTGAAAATGATTCCATTTGAGGATGTCACGGTAAGAGTAATGGCATCTGCTCCGTTTACTCCGTCCTTCCCGTTTGTTCCGTTCGTGCCTTTATAAGAAACACTATAAGAAGTTGTGGATTTTCCGTCGGAATAAGTTACTTTTGTCCTAGTCCATAAAAACTGGCCATACCCCACAGATGGAACAGTAGGAGACCACGGTCCAGTAGGTTCCTCTGTACCACTTGAGCTGGTCTGATACGTTACATCAGTAGATGATACCGTTACGGAAGTACCATTTGCCCCGTTTGTTCCATTTGTGCCCTGGTAAGATACGCTATATGCTTCCGTAGATTTACCATCAGAGTAATTGACTACCGTCTTTGTCCATAAGTACTGGCCACGTTCAACAGCGGGAACGTTCTCTGACCATGATCCGGTAGGTTTGTTCGTACCGCTTGAGCCAATCTGGTATGTCACCGATGTAGAACTGACGGTTACGGAAGTGCCATTTGCCCCGTCTTTACCATCCTGCCCATTAACACCAGCTTTAGCTACAGCGAACGAAAACTTTTTGTTTACTGTAATACCATCTACTACTACCGGGATTGTAGCCTCGCACGCTGATGAGATGATAGCCGTAGTTGTAAATGTAATTTTCACTTTATTTGTACCACTTCCTTCAACTGCTGCACTGATTCCGGCTGGAAGTATAATTGAACTCTTATCAACGCTTACAGAAGCGCATTGATTTGTTCCACAAAATGCCACGGCCTCTGTGATACAGGACAGCCCAGAAGGCGCTCCACTTGTATTTCCGATAAATGTATACGCTTCTGACGTAAGCATCACAGAATACGCATCCGTGACATCCATAATAGTTAATTGATCTGCTGCTTTAATTCCCATGCTCTTATCCTCCTGCTAAACAATTAATTCACATAAAAAAGTTACCTTTACATCTACATCATCTGGTGATAATGCAAATGAAAATCCATCGTTTCTGATTCTTGGATCACCGGAAGAGATAATTCCATAAGTCTCTTCCTCTAAGCGCTGCCATTTCCACTGGATATATGCACCGCTTCCGAATGTCTTTCTCAGAGTCTCTGCATCTTCTATCCGCTCCTTTCCGTGATATATAACAACCGACAATACCGTTGACACTGCATTATTCTTAAATACACTGCCCCTCGAGGATTCTATGTGAAGCAATACTGCCGCTTCTCCTTCTTCCCCTTTTACTCTCACCCATTTATACAGTTCCGGATTGGAAATATCCGGATCTCTCACAGTCTGGTTCGCACGTGTTCCAAGATATGCTTTCCCGGTCGGATCAAGCGAAATTCCGGAACCGTATTCATCATCTGCGTAAGCGGTCCATGTATACAGCGTTCGATTGTCTGCCAGATTCTTAAAGTTTCCCGCCAGATCCTGCACCTGCTGAGAGATTCCGTTATCTTTGATCAGATAATCTCCAATAGTAATGCTGACACTTCTGCCCGTTTCTGAAATCTCCGTTTTTAATATTCTCGCAGAAAAATATACTTCGCCGGATTCATCCACAATATTTACGGTATCTCCGATCTTTGTACCCTTTGGCAGTTCAAGCACATCAATCTCATAGTTCACTTCCGGTTCCCGGATCTTCTTCAGCTCTTCTATCGCCTTCTCACATAAGAGTTCCTGACTTACTGTATCAAAATTAAATGTCTTTACAATATCGCCTTCGCCCTGTCCATCTGCGAAAAACCGGCTCCACTGCTGCCATGCTGTCCTGGATTTCAGAAGATTTCCATCAATGTAAAAATCTCCATCATCGTACTTATAATCTCGCAGATTGATTGCAATATCACTGTCTTCCGGTGTGGAACCGTATGGCAGCAATGCCGTGGCAAGATTCGCAATTGATTTCTTCGTTACCATCCTGTCGATATCGCGGTTCAGATGAAGCTGTACTCCTGCGTCCCGTCCCCGCTTCTGGTAAATGTCGATATACTTATGCTTTACAGCCATTCCTTCTACATCAAAGGAAAAGGCGATTTCTGCATCAAACTCTCCGGCAACGTCTAATATCCGCTCCGTCACAGTCTGTTCATCATTCCAGGCAAGTTTCTTTGTTTCTGATACCTCGTTAAGTCCGATCTCAAAGCCACTGTCTTCTGCAAATTTATTTACATAATGATCGATCTCATATGCCTTATCTGCAGTGTACGGAAGTGCTATTTCATTCAGCAGATCCAATCCCGCATCTTCTGCATAAACCATAACTTCTCTGCTTTTTGTATCTGCTTCTGTCTCAATGATCGTATAAAAAGATTTTTCATCGCTACTCTGGTACAGTAAATAATTTCCTACCGCAGCACATCTTTCCACTTCTTTTCTCGTAAGCGCATCGTATGCAATATGCAATTCCAGAACCGATACGCCCGCTTCTATCTCTTCTGTTTTTGTATCATCGACAATCAGCAAGCCTTCCGGAAGCGTTGTGCTTGCATTTCCTAATATGTTCATATGACGGTCAGCAAAATACACGATCATAGAAAGACCTCCCTGTATTTCAATTTGAAGGCCGGTGCGTATTCCTCTTCTACCCACTCCGACCAGCTAAACCCGATCTGATTCACTCCGGGCATTAGATAAAATTCTTCCCAGCTATTGCCGAGTGCTCCAAGATCCTGCCTGTCCAGTTCATTCAGCTTTACGGATGCACTTGCGCAGTCAATCGAAAGGACATCATTTGCATTGAATTTATTCTGTACATCGTGCCATTCCAGTACGATCTTATCTATAGTCTCCGTGACCGTCTTCTTATAGTTCTTCACCAGTTTCATTTCATACATTCCATTGTATTTCATGGCTGCCGCCGTGCTCTTCTGGAAGAACCCGGCAGTGATCTTGCTTACGGATTTCGCCGCTACGCTCTCCACTGTAAAGCTTGCTTTTATCCCGCCGAGGTCAAAGGAAATTCTTGAGCCTTTCTTTGTAATGCAGGATGATTTTGCGGTCTTAATGGCAGTTATTTTTTTCTTCTTATCCTCTGCCCGGTTTTCTCCAAATCTCTTGTTGTGCAATGACAGATCTATCTCTGCTTCTTTCCGGATCTTGCCATCCACGATCATCCGGTACTTCCCTTTCGTTCCGTCACCGGACTTGTAAATGTCAACGCCCGCTACAATTTTCCCAGACGCATCCGACAATATCATCTGGAAACGACCTTTCTGCTTCTTTCCTGCACTCGTGCTGTCCACACACATCTTCTGCGCATACTGCATCTGGAAATCTGTAGCAGATTCCGAAAGAGAATATGTCGTTACAGCACCATGCCATCCAGAACCCGATCCATAACTTGTCGCTGTAAGATAGTAAGTTCCCTCACTCGTGGAATTCTGCGAATGTTTCTCTCCCATCGTTCCATTTTGTGCCACTGTTCCATACAGCACACCGCTGTTATTTTTATACTTCGTCTTTAATGCATTCCATGCGGACGATTTCTTGAACGAATGATTAACCTGCACCTTCGTTGTCGGAACCTGATAAGTATTGGTTTCCTGTTCGACAACCTCGATCTGCTCTTCTGACAATTCGTCCGGATTGCCAAATTGTAATATGTGTTCTTCGTCATCGAAGAAAGCTACATAACCGCATCTTCCATTGTCGTTCTCTTCGCCGCTTTCGTCATTGTAAAAATCAACTTCAAACTTTGGAAATGCCCGATATGTACCGCCGTATTCAAACACAAATGCATTATCTGTCGGTTCTACCTCGTATTCTTTCACAGAATACTTAAACGGATCGGAGCATTTAAAACTGAAAGAACCTGTCACGGCATTCTTCCCCGGATCGATATCATCCACCGATTCCATTGTTCCAATGTAATACTTGTCGGGTTCATCCATGAAGATTAATTGCGCCTCTTCTACATTCAGAAGTGCATTCAGCTCATTAAATGCTGCACGGAACCGCGCATTACTTCCGGCAATCAATTGAAACGTCACAGTAATCGTTCTTTCCGGATATCTTTTACTCTGATACCTTGTTCCATCATTCACAGTGCTGTCCAGCGTAGTGACTTCTGTTTCTAACAATTCCCGTCCGGAGACATGCAAGGTCCGATACTCCGGGATTTCATCCTCGATCAATATTCCATTTATCATCAAAGCTTCAGATGGGACGTCACGCCCCACCTGAAAATCTGTCGTATCTACGAAACTATACATACTGCCTCCTTACTTTCTTCCATGCCGTCTGCTCTCACGACTTTGTCTCGAATCCAGTTCGCTCTGCATATATGGTGCAGTCGTTCTTGCCACTTCTCGTCCATCCACTTCTACCGGAACAACAATCGTATACTTCGCGTTGCTGTAATATTCATACTCTGCTGACAAATCGCCGGTGTAATCACCTGCGAGTCTCGGTGCCGCAACGTCAGGAATGGTCACAATACTTTGCGCTACATCAGCAATCTTATGCCGCATGGTCTCCAACTGGTTTATATATCCTTTTGCCGTGTAAGTCGCCAGAGAAGCGAATACCTTTGACGGACTGTGAATCTTAAGCTTCTTTCGGAATGCCTTGATCACTTCGTTTGCCAGTATCCGGCTTTCTTTACTCAGATTCTTTTTCTTGGATGACATTCCTGACACAAATCCGCTCATTGCATTTGCTCCAATTGTAGTCATGCGCTTTTTCAGCGCCTTTGCTTCTTTCGTCACCTGCGCAGAGAAGTCCTTCTTAAGACTGCTTAATTTCGGCGCATAGTAATTGGTTGCTGTTTTCTTTGCAGCATTCTGGAATTTTGTATAACTTGCCCCGTAAGCTTTCAGATTTTTCGTAGACATCTTAAGCAGATTATTCGTATAAGCCAGACCTTCTGCCGTGCTGAGTCCGAGGATTTCTTCCATCAGTCCGTCCGGAAGAATTTTCTTCAGCTTTTCCAGATTCTTTGCGTAGGCATTGATCTGCTTTGTGCCGGCATTAAAATCTTTCAATGCAATATTCCCGTAATCATCCGCCGTGTAGAGACTGTTGACATTTCCAAGATTCTCCATGAATGTCTTTCTTGCATCGATGATCGCATCGTATTTCTTCTGATACTTCTTTCCCAACTTATCAAATGTGGAATCCGCTGCCTTGATCAGCTTCTTCACTTCGGCTTTATATGATTTTGAAAATGCACTGTTTAGATAGCGTCCGGCTTTCGTATACTTGCTGGAAGCCTTCTTATTCTGCTTTTTCAGTGGCTTCACATACGCATTGATCATATTCTTGACCGACTTAAGTGCACTGTCCCGTTTCTTCTCCATCTGCGATTTGAACTTATCACTGAGTTTTTCACCAAGCGACTCATAATTTCCCTTATTCTTCGCAGTCTTAAATACTTTCATCGTTTCGCTGACGAGTTTTCTTGCCGCTTTTGTAGCCTCACTGATCTTACTCAGGATTCCATTTCCAAATCCCAAACTCATGTATCCACCATGCTTCTTCGTGAGTTTGGAAGGGCTGTGGATCTTCGCTTTCGCCCGGATAGCTGTGTCCGCAGCAGATACCATCCTCTCAGCTGCTGCTTCGATCTGTCCAAGGCAGGAACTCATTCCACTTGCGAACCCCTGGCTGACGTAAGAGCCGGCACTGTACGCACCAGAACGCCCGGATCTCAGCCTTGCATTTACACTTGTAGTTGCTTTCGATGCAGCCGATACAGCTTTACTCAGACCACTGCGAAGAGCAGATGCATAACCGCTTCCTGCATTTTTACCTGCAGACTTCGCTGTAGAAGCCACTTTGCTCATGGACTTGCCAACCGCAGATAAAGAACTTGCCGCCACCGCGCCCATTGTTCCGAAACTTACATTTACGGATGCAGATGCGGATGCCAGCGTTTTCAATCCACTCGCCGCCTGACCTACACCTGTACCCTTTTTGGAAATTTTACCAAGCCCGATCGACACAGCTCCGAGAGATTTTGCGATAGATCCAATCGACAGTCCGGCTATCGTCTTAATCCCACTTGCTACACTCTTAAATCCCTGTCCGGCATTCTTTGCAGATGTTCCGACCGAATTAATCACTTTGGCAATTCCATTCAGCACACTTGTAAGACCGCCACTGATTGCATCCACGACTTTCGTGATTGTATTTCCAATCACCGTAAATCCGGCACTCGCCACAAGAACTGCCGTTCCAAGCACCAGCAATCCAGCTCCGGCTGCCACTGCTCCTGCGCCAACTACTACGAGCCCGGCTCCCAGTACAATACATCCGGCTCCGGCAATCGCTGCGCCCGCACCAAATACAAGCATTGCTGCTCCGAGAGCTGCGATGGATACCGCTCCTGCCGCTCCATACTGGACAACTGCTGGCAGAACACCAACAACAATCTTAAGCGCTGCTCCTGCTATCAATGCACCTGTTGCCGCCAGAACAATCGCTGCTCCAAAGGCGATAAAACCAACTGCTCCAACGGTAAGTGCCGGCGCCAGAACCGCTGCTCCTGCTGCAAGCAAGGCAACCGCTGCCACCATGCCGACCATCACACCAATTGCCACCGGTCCGGCAGATGCCAGATTCGTTGCTGCTGTTGTAAGTAATAACATCCCTGCACCCGCCAGGACAACTGCTGCGCCAAAAGCTATGAAGCCTGCTGCCCCGGCAGTTAAAGCCGGTGCAACTTCTTTCGCAACGACCAGCAGCCCGCCGATTGCAACGACCATGCCAAGCATAACGCCTGCCGCCAAAGGACCGGCTTTTGCAAGATTAATCGCAGAAAGCGTAAGCAACGCAAATCCGGCTGCAATCAGTGCGATTCCGGCTCCCATTTTCAAGAATGCTGTAGCGGACTGAACAAGACTTCCGAAAGACTCTTTACTTGCTACTCCAACCGCTTTCTCTCCTGCCGCAACACCGAATAACTTACCAGCTAATGCCACAATGCCTTTTCCACCTAACTTCAAAAGCGTACCCGCAAATGTGGTGATTCCCGGAACGAGCGACTGGATGATCTTAAATCCCTTTATCGCCAAAAGAAGTTTTAAAACCTTTGGCGCTGCAGACGCTATTTCGTCTGAATGATCTGCCACAATCTGCGCAAAATGAGCAATCGCATCTGATATGCCACTTACTACGCTCGTAAATGTATCTAGACTACTCTTTCTCTGCGCCAGTCCACCAAAAGATTTTCCAACAGCCGACACAGCATTTATGATTGCTTTTCCGGCTTTGGAAGTTGCATCCGAAAATGCTTTCCAGTACGGAGATACAACCGATACCGCAGATTCTACTTTCTTTGCCAGCCCGTCCGGATCTACTTTATCCAAACGTCCAATTACTTTTTCAATACCGGAAATTGCAACATCGGATGCCTTATTAAAAGTCGGCATCAGCTTTACACCAAGCGTTTCCTTCAAACCGTCCATAGCCTGCCCTGCTGTCTTGTACGACGTGGCAAGTTTAGTAAAGGACTTGTTTGTTCCGACCTTTGCTATCGCATTAAAGAAATCTTCTGTCTTAACTTTTCCATCCTGCACATCCTGTACAAGCTGTGATGTCGTTTTCCCCATGCCTTTAGCAACAGCCGCAATACCTGCCGGCGTCTGTTCCAGCATCAATTTAAAGTCCATCCACTGGATCGTTGGCTTTGCAGCCGCCTGTGTTGCCTGCTGGCTTAATGTCTTCATTGCCTGTGTCGGATTTTCAGAAGCTGCAGCTAATCCTCCGAATCCTTTTACCAGTTTCGTACAGTTCTTTGTTCCAACGGCAGCAAGCTGGCTGTAGGTCGTTGCCATATCCGAAGCGGAATAGATTGTCTTTGTAGCAAAATCCTGTAGTTCATCTCTTGTCTTCGTGATGGATTTTGTCCCTTTTCCGATCATCTGCATATTTCCGTTAAATGTCTTCCATGCCGCAGATGATTCATTTAACTCCCCTGTCACTCCGGATATTCCACTCGTTATTGCAGAGAATGCTTTCTGACCGATCCCGGTCATGATTCCAAATCCTAGACCGGACGTCAATGTACTTTTCAAACGTTCTGCACTGCTTTGCGCACTCTTGAACGCAGACGAAAATCCACGGTCGCTCGCAGACAATATCGCCTTTACTGAATAACTTTCAGCCATATTGCACCTCCTACTGTTTTTTCAGAAGCTTACCGATTCCAACAAAACGACTGTCCGTCTTATTCTTTCCAAGGACACGGTTCACTTCTTTTTCATAATCGAAGAACTTCTTAAAGTTTGCATATACCGGCCGCAGTTTGTCTTTTCCGGCTTTCTTCTTCGCCTTCGCTTTGAAGTTAAGAAATGCCTGTAAATGCAGCCGGTACTCTTCATCCACTCTTCTTAGTTCAACGGATTTCATTAACAGGTTGTATTCGGGAATCGTCAGTTTATTTACTTCCTCGAAGCTTTTCATGCCCAGATAGCGAAAACAGTTTAATGCGATTTCCTTATACTTTTCTCCAAAATCTTCTAATTCTGCGTCTCGGCTTCCGCCAGTTCCTTCTCCACCTGTTCCACAAGGAATTTCGTTGCTTTCTTCGTAACATTGGCTCCTAATAAAAAATCCTTCACCTTGTCAAACAGTTCATCGATATCTGTATCCGGATCTTCCACATAGGCTTCCAGAGCCGCCGGTGTGATTCGCGGATTCTGCCCCTTGTTCGCTGTGTTCAAAATCATTACAAGTGCTTCCACGTCACCACCGAGCATCTCTGCCGCATAATAATTGAATCCAACGTCCTTTTTCATGCCCGGAACTTCTTTCACCGGAACTGCGATCATTTTATTCATATCTCTTAAAAAGCCAATACCAAACTTAAACTCATATGTCTGCCCATTGATTACTAATTCTTCCATTGTCTTACTCCTTTCGCGAAAAATGAGGATACCGCAATGTGTATCCTCATGTATATTATCTTACTCATGCATATTACTCGTATATATTACGGACCTGTCTTCTGGGTATCTGCAAATACATAATTTGCAAGCTCCTGCTGTTCCTTCGTAACTGTCGCATAACCAGCTTCGCCTTTTCCGTTACATCCGAATGTAAGTGAAACTTCTACATTGTCTTCTGCATTGGATGTATATTCCAGTTCTGTAAGATACCCCTGGAAATATTTTGCTTTGAATTTTTCTGCATCTGAAGATGTTCCTTTTTCAAGCAAATTCACTTCCCAGATCTCCAGAAGTTCATCGTTGTCCAGTGCCTCTTCCAGCTTATCAATGGTTGTATCCCCTTTTGCCAGAATACTGGTCGCAGTGATTTCAACTTCCAGTGCGCCCGGTGTACGGATCGTTCCATCTTTTGTGGCAGTTGTATCTGCATCCTTGGACTTGGTACGTCCGTTTTCTGTCGTAAATGCGATTCCTTTCGCACTCTCTGTTGCCGCTTCTTTTAACAGACGGTATAAGTAAATGATTTTTTTACCCTGTACCGCCTCTGTGTTACTTTCTGAAAATACCTGCAATCCCTGCATTTCTTTCCTTCTCATTTTCATCATCCTTTCATGAAAAACTAAATTCAAACTCCAGCACACCGTGCAAGAGTGCCTGTTTCGTAGTGGTGTCCGGAAGGATCCTCTGTTCAGCAAGCTTTACTGACCAGCTAAAGTTCCGTGTGTGTTCTAAGCTCCGGCACAACTCTTTTATACTCAGCATGATCTGAGAGACCGTACCGCGCTTTCTCGGATTGTCGTGCCAGACATGGACCGTCTGACTCACTTTTCCGATGATCGCGTCCTTCGTGTCCTGATCCGCCTGCGTAGTTGCTCCGAGATATACAAATGGATACGCCGTTCCTTCCGGCGGCAAAAAGGTGTCGTAAACACCAATGCCTGTATTTTTATATTTTTCTTTCAGCGCGATCAGCAGTGCGCTGAATATTTCCTGCTGCGGATCCATTCTCTCACCTCACCAGTTCATTTAAATCTTTGACAAATTTCTTCTTCTGCTCATCGTAAGCGGGCTTCAGATAAGGCTGCGCCTCCATGAATCGTGTACCGTATTCAACGTAAGCTGCATAGTCTGCCGCAGGCTCTACCTCTGCTGTCATTCCATTGTCTGTAACATCCAGTCCAATACTTCGTTTTAAATTACCCGAATCAACCGGCGCATTTTTCTGTGTCTTCCCTTGCAACTCTGCGCCGTTCCTTCTTACGACTGTTCGCACTGCTCCGAGGTCCATATTCCGCTTAAGTTTCGCCTCCAGCTTGTCAAAGCCGTCTATCCTTACTCCTGCCACTACAATACCTCCGATACGACAAAAGACTGCTTCGTCCGCAGTCTTCTGCTCATGTCAACTGTATAAATCTTCTTTCCAATCCGTATCCTGTCAAACGGATCTAAGTAATGATTCTGTAAATGTATGGTCAAACTTCCCTGTTTCAGCCCACCGTACACTAACTGCATTGTCTCTGTTCCGGTATCCATCACAGATGCCATCAGCTCAGTTTCGCTTACATGCTCATCTTCATAATCGCCTGTATTCGGATCATACTCACCGGATGTGATCATCTGCATAAAAACAGGTGTATCATATCTCACAGAAACCTCACCTTGCCTTTCGTTATCTCTTTCTGGTTGTCCAGATATGAACGGATATCATCCATATATCCGGCAAAATCATTATCAGACCAGGAAAGGCTTTCTCCCTCTACGGTATGAGAAGAAAGCCCTTCTGATCCAATCCGGTTGAATCGTATGATTGCAACGTCCAGAATGATATAATTCAGTTCTTCAGGAGGTTCGATCCCGCCAAGCAAAAGTTTCAGCCGGCTCTTTGCTGCAGTTAAAATCAACTGCAGCTTTTTGTCCTGGCTTACATCTTCTTCCGGCAAGCCGAGCAATGCTTTCAGATTATCCAGCATAGCCTGTCCCTCCAAACTTTACTCTCCTACGCTCACGACTACATCACCGGAACGAACGGCTTTGTAATTCTGATCACATTCAACCAGAGTGATGTGATGAGAGGCAGTTGACGCAATCTCAGATTCGCCATCCCATTTAGTCCAGTTCTTCACATCCATTCCGCAAGTTACATTTGTAGCAGATGCCGCATCCTTATATTTCCAGCTATTTCTCGGAGACATCAACTGTTCTTTCACAGACAGTTTTGTCAGTCCTGCTCCTGAACCAGCTTCTGATGTTACATCCAGCGTTCCTAATGTCTGTGTATCAGAGCTACCGACTGAAATATAAGCAATTGCATCCAGATATTCACAGAAAAGACGTAAGCCCATGATTGCAAAGTTATCAGAAATCATACGTCCGTAAGTGCCCTCTGTATGGAATCCGATAAAGCCTGTCTCCGCATCCGTTGTAAATGCAAGGCCGGCTCTTGCGAACTCTGAATCTCCCGGATCAACATAGTATGCAGCAAGGTTGTTGAGCGGTGTCGCAACTACAACATTCTGCGGAATCTCAGATGTAATAAACACAACGTCTGCTCCAAGGAAATCTGTCATATACTTAAATCCAAACGCTGTCTGCAGAGTGATGTCAGCAGCTCCAAGGTATTTATACACATCCAGCGTATTTACCCATACAGCAACACCAGTAGCTCTAACCGTTGTACCTCGTCCTTTTGTCGTCTTCGCTCTTGTCTGCTTCGCTGGAACTTCGTGGCGATTTTATTTCTTTCAGCCTTATCTTCTGCAAACTCCAATTCGTGTAAAAAGTCCTGCAGCCTCTTGTCTTCTTTTCCAACAGCTTCACGAGCCATCTCATACTCTGACTTAACCTGATCAATATAATTTAAGAATCCCTGTAACAGTTCGGAAGGCTGTCTTTGCGTGTTTTTCACTTTGCGTCACCTTCTTTCTCCGGTACACCCAACAGTCCCCTTTCCAGTTTCTCCATGTTATAATCACGCCCCGAAAAATTATTTGCCTTATTCTTCTGTCCGGATCCGGGCTTTCTTTTTCCTGTTTTCAGTTCGTAGAATCCTTTATATCCTCCCGCCGTAGCCTTCTTAACGATAGCGATCTGTTCCTCTGCCTTGTCGCTCAGTGTTTTCAGATCATCCCTCAGAGCCTGTATCTGTTCCGGAAGGATTTCTCCATAATTATGTTCACGGACAAGAAGGTACATCTGAAAAGCCTGTTCAAGTTCTGGATGTTGAAATGCTATATTATTATTTTTATTATTTACTTTACTTTTCTTTGTGTCATTTTTCTCGGAATTTAATGAGTTTTTCCCGGAAAAATCCTTGTATTTTCCGGAATTTTCTTCAAAAAGTGTGCACTTAATAAAAGGTTCTGTATCTTCTTCATTTAGAAGCCAGTACCTGCCTACTTCTAACGGCGTTCTACTCTTTCGCATTCTTTCTTTAATACCAAGCTGATACCGCCTCTGTATCCCGGCAGAGGTCAAGACCTTGTCCAAACTAAAAAGTGTGTTATCAAACAGTGACCGTTTTAGCAGGAAGTTCAAGACCTGCTTCACCTTATTCTGATCTATCCCGAGTTCATCGGAAATGATATATTCAAAATCATCATCCACCTTGATGTAATATCCCTGACGATAGATCTCGCACAGCAAGAATAAATAAATCAATACTCCATCGGATTTGTATCTTGCTTTCAAAATCCGAATCTTATTATCTTCAAAAAAATCTATATCAAATGGAAAGTAAAGAAGGCCTTTTAGTCTCGGTCTCGCCATGTCGCACCTTCTTTCCTAATTCGCATATTCCTCCACTGTCACATCCAGTCCTTCTATTGCCGAATATGCTTTCTTAGCTGCCACCAGAACAATCTGCGTGTCATCGTGGTAAGCTACGCCATTCAACGCATCTGCTACAACCTTTACGATGTTGTCCACATCTGGCTTCTTAAGCGGAAGTTCTTTTCCCTCCAACATAAGTGCAGCACGCTTTTTGCTTGTACTCTTCGGAGGGGAGAATCTGGCTACGATCCGAAGTGTTACCGGCTTTCCCTGTTCCAGGAACATTCCGCCGCATGCATTCAAGAACTGGTTCTTAATATAATTTTCATACAGCAGGTCTTTTTCCGGTGTGTAAGACATTGTATTTCCGGTATGTTTATTCCGGACTGTCTTCGCTCTCGCTTTACCCTGTGGTTTTCCCGGCACATGAAATGTCACTGATTTCACTGGCTGCTCCTTTCTTCCTGCGGATGCTGAATTGCTTCAGATCATCCACAGGACATCTGCATGGTTTACAAGTTACTTTTGTGATACACTTCCATAGGAAGTTGCAAGCTTAAGCAATTATCGTAATTTTATGTTCCTCAATCTGATCACTTAATTCATATTCCAGATAATCTTTAATTTTCTTCATAACTACATTCTTCCACAAACCACCATCGGCTTCTACCAGTTTAAATGCCGGTCCCCTGTCATTATCTTTAATGCGGAATATATAAGAACTCTCTGGCTGTTCGATTTCCGCAAATGTACGATATGGTCTAAGTTTTACCGGATTCGGCACGATTACATCACTCAGTTCTACACCCGCTTTAATCGTCGTTTTTTGTGAAACTCCATCATCAGAATAATTTGCTGTTGTTCCAGATTTGATATTCCCAGATACCTGCATAATAGTAAGCAGATCCTCTGTCTGTAAAAAGTTTGACTGCAATTCTATCAGAAAACGTTCCTGATCATAATAATTGTCAAATGCAAATTCATTTACGATTGCTTCTGCAACCATTAAACTTTCTCTTTTTCTCTCATCGATTAACCCTGAATACAAGCTCACTCTGGTTGGGCTTACTACATGGAGAATAGATGTTTCTCTTAATTCTTCTGGTTTCCCCTTAATGTAATCTACTAATGCTGTCAATGTATTTACCGAAAGGCTACTTGCCATAGGGAATCTGTGATATCTGACGAGATCTCTTGTACAATATGTACTTCCTTCTATCTCCACAATTTTCGGTTCCATACTCTTTTCTTTCAATCCTGTAATGTACTGCAATGCGTCTCTTAATCCTTCTACCATCTACCAATTCCTCCTTATGCTTTCTTCCTCAAATCAACAACTTTATTTTCGACAATTTCACCCGTAGTTGCATCTACTTTGTTTCCATCCACTTCCACTACGCTTTCAGGGACAACTACCGGCACGTCATTTATAGACATCTGCCCCGGTATCTGGTTTCCCATTTCAACGGCTTCTACTTCTCCGGTCTGCAGGTTTTTACCCATACTAAATGCTGTGACAGCTCCAAGTGCCGGTGCAAGCGTTGTCTTTGTCTGTACACCGGTAGCAACAAAGTTACGCTCTGCATTTGGTTTAAATGCAATTGTAACTGTAATTTTTCTTGCAGCACCGGCATCCGTGTTAGGATTTTGAATGTTCTCTGTTACCTCTTCAATGGCCCTGTTCACCTGTGCAGAAAATGCTCCATTTGCAAATTTCTCTAAATCTACATGTTTCATCACTTATGTACCTCCTGTGTTATTTATTGAAAAACTCCGACTCAATATCGGAGGAATCCCCCTGTGCCTCTTCCGCATCTATGTGTACTTCCTGCAACTCCTGATCCACAACCACGTCAGCTGCTTCTGCATCAGTTGTGTTATTTTCTACATAATCTACAGATCCATCTTCCTGAATAACTGCCATGTCTTTATCAATTGCCTTCTGCAGATCGATACTCATGGTTCCCCATTTACTGATCAACTGACGAAGCATTGTTTTGTGCGCCATACCATCAAAATCCTTGAACCAGAAGGAAGAATATTTCCATAAATCTTTTTCTGGAATTTTCCCCTGTTCTAACAGTTCCAACGATTTTGCTCCACCATTCTTATAGAAAGCAAACGAATATTTTTCTGCATGTGCCAACATTTTCTGTTTCGACCAATAAATGCTATGTCTATATCCATTCACTTCCTCGAACATTGCATAATATCCGATTGTCGGAGTGCTTTCTCTTTCGTAGTCATCTTCGATCAGATTTACTTCCAGTTCTTCTTCCAGCGGATTATAAGAAATCAATTCTCCTTCTTTTATAGAAACAACATTGATCTTTTTGTATACCCCACTTCTCTTAGCCAACTGAATATATCCCTTATATCCGAGCTGAAACTGTGCTTCCTTACATCCCTTTTTCTTATTGTCGAATGGGACCATATAAAACTGTCCAAGCTGTGGCGACGGCGAAAGATTCAAGGCCTCTCCTAGCAATGCTGCTGATAAAATACTTGGATTTGTACACTCCTGCAATGCCGGAGTTGTCTGGACTGCAGATACAATACTGGAAATGAATCTTGTTCCGTTCTTTCCGCCAACCACACTGTTAATCTGCTTTTTAACAGCATCCTGCGTCAGATAAGCTGTTAAGCCAGTCTTTGCCGTTTTCTTTACCAAACTGTTACTTACTGCCATATTTTTATTCCACCTTTCCAAATCTTAAATGATTTTCTTTCATATAATCACGCAGAGCCATCAACTGCTCTTTCGTTCCCCATACACGGAAGTCCAAACACATCAGGTTTTCTTTTTCAACTGTTGCTTCCGGCGCTGTATCCTCTGCTGTTGTAACCTCTGCTGCATCTGCCGCCGCAACCGGCTCTGCGTTCTGCGCTGCCAGTTCTGCTGCTTTTCTTTCTTCTTCCGCTTTCTCTTTGGCGAGACGTGCTTCCTCTTTCCGCTTCTGGATATCCGCAAGCTCCTGTCCTTTCCGGATTGCCTGTGTAAGATCCAGTGTCTTCTTATAGACTTCCAATGCTTCAAAACTGAACTCCTGAAGATGATTGATCGTTCCAACCTCTTCGCCGATCCGGTACATGATATCCTTCATCTGGCTTTCTACCTTGGATAATGGCACAGATGCATTTAGCCATTTTTCATCCCAGATCATTTCGACTGTTACGAAATTCTGAAAACCAATTGTCTTAAATAATTCCTGTACTTCTTTTCGCTTTTCTTCCCGTTTCATCTGCTCGACTTCTTTAATCTGTGCATCAATCAGCTTAGCCGGTTCATCGATCAGTACAGTGACTTCTTTTAACTGTTTTTCAAACCGATTATACGGTTCCATACACAGCTTTTTGACTCTCTTGCGTTCGTCTTCAAATGCAGCCTTTAGCTTATTCAGGTTTGCTCTGTCCTGTTTTGCTTCTTTAATAGAGTTCTCTGTAAATACAAGTCCTCTGTAGTCTTCCATCATGGCTGCGATTCCGGCTTTGATTTCTTCATGGTTCCACTCGATTTCCCGCACGAATCCATCTTCCTGCGGACTTAAAATCTTTAATTCCAACATAAAATACCTCCTATATTATCGGGATGGTTCGCGGAGGCATCCTGTCGCTCTCCACGAATCCCCAAAATTTCTTTTCTTCCCGAAGTAGCATGGCAAGATCCTCTTCCACTTCTGAGCGTTCTATAAAATAATGCCTGACTGCGGTCTGCCTTTCGCCGCCCCAGTCTGTATTCAAATGTGCTCTTAAGACTACGAACTGCCAGCCGGTAACTAGCAAATAATGCAGTATCTGCGTGTAATAGTTGTCCGGGATACGCTTTTTCCATTTCTCGTACTGTGTAGATCGTAAAATATTGGTGGTCTTGATCTCCAATATTCCTTTTCGACCGTTCTGGTCTGTCAGCTCTCCATCTAAGGAAGCCTGCATGAATGGATATTTCTTACTCTGCAATATCCGGAATTCATGATGCTCCACTTCGTATTCCGGATAATCCAGTTTGAAAAGCTCACGTATATACTCCTCCGCTTTTTTTCCATAAATCACATAAGGCTTGTCCGATATATCTTCCGGTACTGTCCTTCCGGTTTTTTCTTCAAACAGATCGATATTACTTTTATATGGATTCTTTCCCATAACTGCACTGGCATCACTGCCGCCTATTCCATTCATTCTGCCTTTCAGCCAATGTTCTTCATCTTCAAAATCGTAGATCTTAAAAATATCATTCATGCTTGCTTCCTGATCTGCCTTTCACCTGTAATTCTTTCTTGTACTCTTCACATTCCTGGCACTCACATTTTTCGCCCGGATCAAGATTCGCCCCGCAAAAAGGACATTCATTGTAATACATTTATTCTTCTCCTTCCTCCAATATCGGAAAATCATTCAAAAGCTTATCCATCCACTGCCTTGCATCACTTTCCGTAAATCCGGTAAAATCCTCACCGACTACCAGCGCAAGAAGGACATCTCCCGCGATTGGATTGCCATGCTCCTGTGTGCCGTAAAAGTAGCTGCCAACTACATTTAACGGTAACCTCTTCCAGAGTCCTTCCTCATCCACCAGCATGATCACCGGTGCCTTATAATACTCGTACATGATCTTTGTATGTACTGTTTCAAAATGTCCGCCGAGTTCTTTCTGAATGGCTTTATAATCACTCATATTGATGTCGATCATGCGGATTTTATTATCTGTCGTGATTTTCAGTGTTTTCATATTTGACTAATTTCCTTTCTTCGTTTAAAATACAATTGACTAATTTCTTTTGTGCCGGATTCGGGTTCTTCCCTTTCTGGCACTCTTTTTATATGCTTTTAAAATACTGTGCCTGTCCGGCTTCGACTCTTAATCCGGAAGTTCCGATCTCCAGATTGTACGGACCGGCTGCTGCATCATTGGTATATCCAAATACATCACCGTCCAGCACCTGCACCGACACATGCCGGATACCATGCTTCGCAGCCACTCTCCGGATGTCTTTCATCGCCCGGACTACATCTGCATCTGTAGCAAATCCAAGCCATTTTTCTTTCATGCTCTGCACTTTTTCACCTTCTCTTTAATAAAATGTCATAAATATCACCACCCAGAATCCAACTACTGACACGCCGATCAGCGCTACCAGGATTCCGAGAATCCAGCAGAATACTTTGTACGCCATCTGCTTTCTTCTTTTGTATCTTTTAATTCCCTGCTCTCTCATCAATATCCAATAAAGAGCCAGTGGAGAAACATCAAAACTGCCGCCGCGTAACAGGACAGACAGATCAGCAGTGCACTCTGCGTCGCTTCGCTCATTTTTCTCTTTCTTCTCATGCTCTATCTCCTTTCTGATCTTATACAGATCTTGTTTAAAACCTTGTTTGACCTTGTTTAAAGCTTGTCTTACTTTAACCGCCTAAGCGGTTTTCTCTTTTAAGTCCTTTAATTTTCCAACGATGAAATCCGAAAAGCTCCGGACAATCCGGTTCACCTCTTCCGGTGTCTTATCCCGGTATGCATCATCGGAGATATGGCAGGTGCAGCCATTGTTGTTCATTGTTTCTACAATCATCTTCCTGCCCTCCTGTGTTCTTATTTCATGTTATGTGGTACAGTTTGTACTTGTTGCGGTTCTCTGGTATAATTTTCCTATCAAATGATGAAAGGAATATTGAAATGAACGAAGACTTCTCCAACATAAATCTTTACCGAAAGGAACGATTCAAACTATTTTGTATGCGTTTCAGAAAATGCGTTTCCGGCAAATTTCTAGGTGAATCCTTATACGGATTATCTCGAATTAAATTTATCCAAGCTGTTTATGAATTTGAAGATGCTGTTGCTACGCAGCATCCAAAGGAAACGTTTTACCAACTTACGGATAGATATTTTCGCTATTGTGTATATCGACGAAATAAATTTTATGATGGTAAAATATGGCCTTTTATCATTTCAATAGCCACTTCGGTTATTACTGCTATCGTTACGTCATACATCACTTCAAATATAGCAGTGCAATCAATATTGCATTAACTGCTAAAAGTACTCCAATGATACTTCTGTAAATCTGCCGCCTACGGTATATCATTTTGAAGAATTTCTCTTCTTCCACCGATATGCCGTAGAAGTCGAAAAAACCGTCACGTTTTTTCTCCTCATTCTCCATCTGCTCATCTCCTTTCTTCTGAACCTGTTTCATCTGTTGCGAATAAGTAATCTAATGATTTGTCTGGAAATTTTTCTTTCATATTTTTCTACCTTATTTTTCAACATTTTGTGTAAGAACGAATGTTTTTATACATTATATAGTATTTTAATATTGACTCATCGCTATATTAGTAGTAATCTTGTATTAGAAGCTTCAAAAATCTAATAGAAAGGAATTGTTCCAATATGTCAAAATCAAAAATTGTAACCTATGACTTGTGCAACTCTGGCAAAAATTACGATGAGCTATACACCTATTTAAAACAATATCCGTGGGCTCATATTACAGAATCCACTTGGTTTATCTCCACCGAAAAAACTTGCGTTACTATTCGCAACGAAATTAATCAAATTATTGATAATGATGATAGAGTTTTTGTTGGTGAATTAACTGGTGTAGCCGCTTGGCGGAATACTCAATGCAGTTCTGAATTTCTTAAAGAACATCTTTAATGCCTAGCTTTGAGAGTTGTTATATACAGCTCTCTTTTTTATTGTTATTTCTTCAACAGATTCATCAATATACTTAACTACCTCGCGTTTTAATTTATCAACACTACAAAATTCTTCCTTGCTTCCTTGCGCCTCTTCGTCTACTATCAGAATCACTTCTATCACTCTCCTTTCTCAATTCCAAAAAGATAATTTGCATCAATTCCAAACTCTCTTATAACTTTTAATATCGAACTTATATCCGCCGCACGCATGATTCTTCTGCCATTTAACATGTCGTTTAGCTCTTGCGCTGTGTAACCCGCTCGATTTGCAATCGACGTTTGTTTAAGTCCTTTTTCAGTTATAGCTTCTTTTAATCTAATTGCGACTATACTGTTTGATGATGTTATATCAAGCAACTTATCCACCTCCTTCAAATAAACAAGTTTCTTGTTGTTTTAAATATTATTACAAGTTTCTTGTTTTGTCAATACCTTTTTAACAATTTTCTTGTTATTCAATATTGACACAGCAAGATTTATGAAATACAATACCTATATAAAATAAATGAAATGAGGCGAAATAAATGAGTGTTGGTAGCAGAATAAGAGAATTGCGAGAAAGTAAAGATATTTCCCGAAGCGAATTAGCAGAAGCCATAGGTGTAACCGTCGGTGCCGTTTCAAATTACGAAAACGAAGTCAGTTCTCCCAAAGAACCTATTTTATTTAAAATAATGAAAGCTCTTAAATGTGACGCTAATTACCTTTTTCAAGATTCTATCAACTTTCCTAATATGGATCTCACCGTTTCGGTTGCTGAGCGTGATCTAATAAAAAAATACAGAGATCTTGATTCATTTGGGCAAGAAACCGTTTCTTATATTTTAAACAGAGAATCTGAACGTGTTAAAAATATTCAAAAAATCTTATGTCGTTCATTTTCAACAAACGAGCCATCCTATTTGATGACAGATGCAGCGCAACCGCGTACAGATATTTCAGTTCCCGAAGATGAAGATACGTCTGATGACGATATCATGAGTGCTGAAGATTTCTAAGTCCTTTTTATTGAACAGGTGAGTTATTATAATTATCTTGGAGGTGTTTATGATGAATGCTTATGAAGCACTTTTGGATGAAGCCTGCGATATGGGACTTACAGTAAAAGAAAAACCATTAAAGTATAACAACGGTCGGATCAAAGGAAACCGGATTGCAATCCGACAGGATATCGATACAACAACCGAAAAAGCCTGCGTCCTTGCCGAAGAGCTTGGTCACCACTACACTTCGGTTGGAAACATCATTGATATGGATAGCTCTTCCAATCGGAAGCAAGAACGACAGGCAAGATTATGGGCATATAACAAACAGATCGGACTCAAAGGTCTGGTCAGAGCATACGAACATGGTTGTACTGCCAGCCATGAGATTGCAGAATATCTGGATGTCACAGAAGAAGCTCTGCAAGAATGCATTGAATTTTATCGGGATAAATACGGGGAATACAAGACAGTTGAACATTACATCATATTTTTTATTCCGCATCTGGCAGTGTTGAAGAAGATATGATTGCCTAGAGCGATTATATAGAAGGAGTGAAAACATATGAAAAAGAAAATTTTAGCAATCAGTTTAGCAACCTTAATGGCAGTGTCTCTGTCAGCTTGTAGCAGTAGTGATTCTGGATCATCGGATAAATCCGCTCAAAAAACTACTGAAAAGTCTACTGAAAAGACTACTGAAACTAAGAAAGAGACAAAGAAAACCTACGAAAGTATCTTAACCGACTACACAAAGAAAATTAAAAAAGCTACACCTGGTCTAATCAAGGAATACAAGAAGGATTCAAAAGGTGTAACAGATATGAACAAACTCGCAAAAATTTGCAATGCAAAAGTAGAAAAATTAGCAAAGATTACAAACGATGGAGTTGAGGAAATGGCTAAAGTCATGCAGGAAAATGGAGATAAATATGAAATTTACGAATCCTGGGCTGGTAAGTTACAGGATGTATATACAGACTACGCCGGAAAAATCCAAGATGCTTACATGGATTCTGCTACAAAATAATCCTTAACTGAAATTCAATGCTTAGGTCTGACTCGTATACTTGACACATTCTTTTGTGCGGTATAATATATTTTATACAAAGCGTCATGCACGCACAAAATCATGATCTTGCCTATATGGCATCAAGAGTCAGACCTCGTAGAAATACGAGGTCTTTTACGTTACCAGATATGATTCCAAGAAAGGAGCGATCTTATGCCATTATCAAAATCAAACACATACACAATTGAAGATATCTACGCTCTTCCGGAAGGAAAAAGGGCGGAACTGATTGATGGACAGATCTATGATATGGCACCGCCGAGTTATCAGCATCAGCGACTCGTGATGAAGCTTTCCGCCACATTGAGAAACTATATTAAATCAAAAGGTGGATCATGCGAGGTCTTCCCTGCTCCGTTTGCGGTATTTATCAAAAAGGATGATACGAATTATGTAGAGCCGGATATCAGCGTAATTTGCGATAAAAACAAAATCTCTAACCGCGGATGCGAAGGGGCACCGGATTTTGTAATCGAAATTGTATCTCCGAGCAGCCGCAAGATGGACTACTCGTTAAAAAATGCATTATACTCAGACGCTGATGTCCGCGAATACTGGATTGTTGATCCAGCCAGAGAACGCACTACTGTATACCGATACGAAGAAGATGTTGCACCGATTATCATTCCTTTTGATAATTATGTAAAAGTCGGAATCTATGGCGATCTTAAAATCTGTATTGCGGATCTGCTGAAATAAAAAAATCGCCTCCACACAGTGAAAGCGATTAATGACAGCTAGTTCAGAATATCATAAAAAATAATACATTGCAAAGGGAAAATGCATTTTTTATGTTTTTTTATTATAAAAATGTTGATTTTTTTCTACTTTGGGCATATTATAATTGTACATCACAATATGTGATGCTTAATTGAATTTTTGCGAAATGCGAAAACACAGTAACATGTATAAGTTACGTTAAACGCGTCCCAGGTAGTAAGTCCCCAATATACGGGTAAGGCTGAAACCTGGGATTTTTCAATATAAGGAGGAAATATGAAAACAGCTATACTTGTAGATGGCGGCTTTTATCGCAGGCGAGCTTACGCAGCATTTGGAGATAAGCCACCGAAAGAACGAGCCGATGAACTTTGTAACTATTGCAGGAGACACTTGCACACTCACGGCGAATCAAATGAACTTTATAGAATATTTTATTATGATTGCCCTCCTATGACGGCGCAAATATATCATCCATTAACAAAAAAGGCTGTCAATTTTGCAAAATCAGATACATATATCTGGGCAAATGATTTTTTCAACGAATTAAAAAGAAAGCGAAAAGTTGCATTACGGATGGGAGAGCTTTCCGAGCAGAATGCTCATTATATATTAAAAAACAACGTACTTAATAAACTTATGCGCGGGGATATAGCTGTTTCTGATATAAAAGAATCCGATTTTCTTTTTGACGTTGAACAGAAAGGTGTTGATATGAGAATTGGATTGGATATTGCGTCACTTTCTTATAAAAAGCAAGTCGATCAAATAGTTCTCATCTCTGGAGATAGCGATTTTGTATCAGCCGCCAAACTTGCACGTAGAGAAGGCATCGATTTTATACTTGATGCACTTCATACAAATATTAAGCCAAACCTATTCGAACACATCGATGGTTTGCGCACATGTGATAATGCATTTAAACCGAAAACAAAATAAAATAAGAAAACCGCCCCTGCTACCAACAGGAACGGTCTCTCGAATACTATACAGTGCCTAGGCACGATATAATAATCCCTGAACAAGAATATTATATCACATTTCCCCGGCACCGTGTAGGTGTTATTTTTGTACTCATTTTTAGTGCGACGTCGCACATATATACTAAGGAAAGGTGATACATATGCAATATGAAGAATATCTTATCTATCTCCGGAAGTCCCGAAGTGATGCTTCTCTGGAAGCTATGGGCGTGGATGTCCTGGAACGGCATGAGCAGATCTTACTTGATCTTGCCAAACGAATGAACTTATCCATTGGCGGGATTTATCGTGAAGTCGTTTCCGGAGAGTCTATATCCGCGCGTCCGGAAATGCAGAAGCTTTTATCTGAAGTTGAATCCGGACGTTGGGAAGGTGTACTCGTAATGGAAGTGGAACGTCTGGCGAGAGGTGATACTGTCGATCAGGGAATTGTTCAAAGAGCTTTCCAATATTCCGGAACGAAGATCATCACTCCAACAAAGACCTATAATCCAAATAATGAATTTGACGAAGAATACTTTGAGTTCGGACTCTTCATGAGCCGGAGGGAATACAAGACAATCCGCCGCCGGATGCGCGCCGGTGTGACTGCTGCCGTGAAGGAAGGAAAATGGCCGTTCAATCAGGCACCCTACGGCTGGCAGCGCGTGAAGCTCGAACATGGGCGTGGATGGGTTCTCGCTCCGGATCCGGACGAAGCTCCGGTCGTGAAACTTATCTTCCAGCTCTATACCGGTCCCGATCGCATCGGAATTACCCACATCTGCAGATATCTGGACAACCGGGGAATCAAGCCAAGGAACGGAGATACCTGGCTGGAATGCAGCGTCATGGGAATCTTAAGGAACATTGTCAATGATCAGCGAGTCGGCATTGGGCGAAGAAAGGTTATAAAGCAGGTCCAGAACGGTTCTGTCAGTAAGGTGCGTCCTCACAGTGATTACGATTTCACTGCTCCAGGACTGCAGCCACGATTGATTGATCATGATGTATTTCTGGAAGCGCAGGAGTATCTCGCCAGGAACTCTCACAAGCTGCCGGAGTCTTACGGCATAAAGAATCCTCTTGCCGGAATCCTGGTCTGCTCCTGCTGCGGAAAGAAAATGCAGAGAAGACCGGCTTCCAGGGACGGCTCTTCCGGAAGATGTCCATATGACGTTTTAATGTGCAATACCAGAGGCTGTCCCACCATCGGCTCAACGCTTGAGCTGGTAGAGCGTGAACTCATACAGGCACTATCCGACTGGGTAGCTGGATACCAGTTAGATCCAACTCTGGAAGTTGAGAACAAAGTTCCGGAAAAAGAACAGCTTCTCTCTTCTGCTGTCAGCAACCATGATTTATTATTAAAGCAAAATGGAAACTTATACGATCTGTTGGAACAGGGAGTCTACACCACCGAGATCTTTCTGGAGCGTTCACACGAATTGCAGAAACGTATCAAAGAATCGGAAGCACATATAGAAATTCTAAAAAAAGATCTGGAATATGAAAAAGAGAAAATAGCAAACATAGAGAACTTCATCCCTTCCTGCAAGGAACTTCTCTCCTGCTACTGGGACTTATCCGTCCAGGACCGGAACAAAGCTCTGAAAATGCTCCTGGAAAGTGTCGAATACACGAAAACGAAGCGAAATCGTAAGGGAGATAAGGATAATCCTACTTTTACACTGAATTTAAAGCCCCGAATCCCGCGTATTTAGGGGCTTTTTCATTAGCGACAACATTTATGGGCGCAAGAACTGGCTCACTTAGAAATCGTCTGTGCTATTGTTTATCAACTTACAAAAAATATGACAATGGAAGAATTAGAAAAATCCGGTTTTGATAAATATTATGTAGATCATACGCTTGCACTCTGGCCACAGTCTGCCGGCGGTGTTCCTTGGAGCGCCACTACTTTCCAGTCCAAAGGTGATCCCATCACCGATTTAAGCGAAGATATGGCTGCGGAGCAAAAAGCACGTACAACCTACGATAACATTCTGCGCCTTGTCAAAGATCCGGAAGTCTGCGAACCAATCCGTTTCCTGCGTGAACGCGAAATCGCACACTATCAACGTTTCGGTGAAAGTCTGCGCATCGTACAGGATCATCTGGACAGTAAAAACTTCTATGCGTTTAACCCGGAATTTGACCTCCGGGCATGTTTCAAAAACAAAAACTAAACAGAAAAAGGATTCCCGGAAAAATTCCGGAAATCCTTTTTATTATTTCAATAGCATATATACAATTACTGCTGCTACAACTACGATTGCAATTCCAAGAATGATTACAGGCGCTTTGGAAAGCTTCTCTTCTTCCTCATAAACATCATCGTAATCATAATCTTCTTCTACTCTTGCAGTTTTTTTCTTTTTCTTTCTGCCATCTTCTACTGCTAACAGTTCATCATATGCTTTGCGCATCTCATCTTCACGTTTCTTACGAACGCTCTTTGGTGGAATATTCGAATACTTCTGTTCCTGCTCTTCCTCTTCCTGACGCTGCATAGATGCTTCCTTAATAGATCTGTGCAATGTTTCCTGCGTTGCCGGTTCTCTTCTTTCCGGAGCATGCTTCTGTTCTTTCCTGTTCTGTGGTACTTTGAACTTCTTCTTGCAATTATAACATAACAGGTAATTTGGATCTTTTTTACCCGGCCGGAGCTGTTGGCCGCAAATCGGACACTTCATTGGTATATTTTGCCTCCTCATATCGTAATCTACTTAGCATTATACTACAAATCACAGAAAATGGCAAAAACATTTCTCTTACTGTGTATTTTACTTATTGTGTGCTTTTTCCAAGTGTAACTTTCACGGTACGCTCTTTATAACTTCCATTTGAATTTGGAACCTGGATCGTCACTTTAACTTTCTCGCCAACTTTGTAATACTGCAGTTCTTCTTTTAATGCAGACATACTGTCCACTGTTGTTCCTTCCAGTTCTGTGATTACGCATCCCTTTGTGATCCCTGCATTTTTTGCTCCTCCGCCAGAGATAACATTAGATACATACACACCTGTTGGCATATTATACATCTGCGAACTGTCGGAAGTCACATCCACGCCTTCAATTCCCAGATATCCCTGCTTGCCTTCTGCTACTTTTGTTTTTGTCTTCTGATTCATCAGATTTTTAATTACATCACTTGCGCTGGAAATTGGGATCGCATATCCCATGCCTTCTACTGCATCTGTCGCGACCTTAGCAGTATTAATACCAATCACTTCACCCTTTGCATTCAGAAGTGCGCCACCACTGTTACCCGGATTAATTGCTGCATCTGTCTGGATAAGTTTGCCACTAACTCCATCCAGTGTACGTCCGGTTGCTGATACAATACCTGTTGTCACAGACTGACCGTAACCAAGTGCGTTACCAATTGCAATAGCCGTCTCTCCGACCTGCACTTTTTCTGAATCTGCAAGCGTTGCAACTTTAATTTTATTTAATGTAGAATCTTTGATATCACTGAGCTTTACAGCGATAACTGCAAGGTCTCTGGAAGAATCTGTTCCCTTTACCTGTGCTTCCACACTCTTATTGTCAACAAAAGAAACTGTCAGCGTTTTATTACTTTCCACTACATGGTTGTTCGTTGCAATTAGAAGTTCTGAATCTGTCTGGGAAATAATAATACCAGAGCCTACACTCTTGCTTTCCTGCTCCTGCACTCCACCAAAGAAATTCTGGACCTGCTGTACACTTAAATTGGTAATTGATACAACCGATGGCATTACATTACTTGCAACTTTGGAAATATCTGAGCTTGTTGAACTACTGTCTGAACTTGTTGTAATCTTTGCACTGTTTACAGTTGCAACTTCTTTTGTCTTACTGCCTGATGTGCCGAAAACCTTGCTACCCACAAGATTACTTGTCTGAAAAGCCGCACTTGCTGCCACACCAAATGCCAGTCCGAAACATACTGCTTTTACCCAATGTGATGTTTTCTTTTTCGGTGGTTTCTCATCCTGCGGCTGATACTGATAACCTCCCTGTCCATTTTGATTCTGATCGTCCTGATCCGGTGTATAATAAGTATATTGATTTTCCATAAATCATTACTCCTTTCACTACTTCGTTTATACTAAGTAGTCTAATCTATAATTGTGTTTAAACTGTGATAAAACTATGTTTAAACCTTAAAAAACAACCTGGATCAAAAACATATATAATGCCGTACCAACACCAATACTTAACAGGTTATTACGTTTCCATACATGAAGTCCTGCCGTCACTGCCACAGCAAGAAATTCTGGTATGCCATGTGGCGATACAAAAACTGGTGTATTCTTTAGGCAGTAAACTACTAACATCCCGATCACCGCCGGAGTCAGTACTTTTCCCAGATACTGGATCACTGGCGGTATTTCTTTTCCTTCTGGAAACAAGAGAAACGGAAATACTCTTGTTCCAAAAGTTGTCAATGCAACTGCCAGAATAATAATTGCTGATAACGCTGCATTTACTGGCATGACAGGTTCACCTCCTTCTGAAGCTGTTTTTTCGATACAAATAAAATCATTACAATTAATAACATGGATGGCAGTACAAATCTGGATGCCCCGAAAATCTGCAATCCAATAAATGCTGCTGCCACTCCGATAATTTCCGGAATCCGGTTCTTTTTATCCAGCCACTGTTCAATAAAAATGACAACAAACAATGCCGTCATTGCAAAATCAATTCCCTCTGAATTAAATGGCAGTACACTTCCCGCCACTGCACCAATGATTGAACCAGCTACCCAGTACACCTGATCCAGTGAAGCAATCGCAAACAGGAATTTTCCTTCATCAATGCCTTCCGGAATCTTCGTCGTACACAAAAGGGAATATGTTTCATCTGTCAGGCTGAAAATCATATACCATTTTTTCTTTCCCATACCATTAAATCGTTCCAATAAGGAAATTCCGTAAAAAACATGACGGATGTTAACCATTAATGTCATAAAGACAACCTGGAAAATTGATATTCCGGGAACAAAAAAATTCACAGCAAGATACTGTCCGGAACCTGCATATACAAGAATACTCATAAGCGCAGCCCATAAAAATGAATATCCCTTTTCTGCAAACATAACTCCGAATGCTACTCCGATAAATATATATCCGGTCAAAACCGGAATCGTATATGGGAATGCTTTTTTGTATGCCTCTCTGTATCCTTTCATCTTATTGCTCGCTCCTTTTTTCATCTTATGTATCCAAATGCCGTTTTCTTCGTTGTATAGACACAGGTAAACTTCCGGCACTGTAATGCTATACATAAAAGCCAGATCCTTTTGCAAAGATCTGGCTTCTCGCTCTCTATCAAGAATGATTCAGTGCTTTCTGTAACTCCTTTACCGATTCCGCAAGTAATGCATCCGACTTCAGTGCCGTCTGATACTGTCGGCGGCTCTTTTCAAGCAGTGCTTTCACATCATGTTGTCCGGCAAGCAATTTTATATGGTCAATCTCCTGCCTATCCAGTTGTTTCACCCTGACCTGGAAATTCTTTCCATCCTTTTCCGTAATATACAAGGTTCCTACTCCCGGAAGCTCTGTATAGACCTGCTTAATCTTCATCCGGTACATTACAAATGCTACATATGTATCTGCATATTCTCCATCTTTTATATAAATCTGGAGATGATTGTATGTTTCTACAAAGTCCGTCTTCTCTGCTATACATCTGTAATAATCTCTTACCGCCTGTCTTAATTCCGGCGATCTATTCTTACGCAGAGGATTCAGTTGTTCAACTTTACATCCCATATTTCTTGTTCTGCGCTTTTCTCTTACTATCTTTTGTGCTTTCTTCTGTGTGTTATCTCCCGTAAGTCCGATTCCGGTGCTCAACAAGATCAGGATAAAAAATAAGAAAAGCAGGCATCTTCTGCTTTTTCTCTTCTGAATATTCCTGTCTGTGAAGCCCGCTCCTAACGCACCTTTCATAAGAGTACCTCCACATACTATGCACTTTTAAAATACACACCCGGGCGGATTCGAACCGCCGCTCCCGCCTCCGGAGGGCGGTGCTCTATCCCCTGAGCTACGGGTGCATGACAATTTTCTTCAAACTGCATTATTTATACTACCATATTTTTCTTTTAAAGTAAAGGAAATGCTATAGACATTTCGTACATTTCCTTTACTTTATTATTTCTACTTTTCCTGATTCTTTTTACAATCTCAACAACTAATAAATGTTTTTTTACAGCCAATTTATACATTGGATTCTTTTATGCCTTCATATCAGCATATTGCAAGCCGGTCCTCTATTCTGTCATAATAATAGGCATGATTTTCAAGAATTTCTTCCGGCAGTACACAGGCTGCATTAATGCTTGCAACCATTTCGTTCAGATTCATGCAGTCATCGGTCTCCTTTTCGGGAACAATGATCACTTCATGCACACTGCTTGGCAAGACGTAAAAGTTTTCCTTCAGATATGTACCAATCTGATTTAAACATCCTGGATATATCATAGTTGCTGCCCCGAAACTTTTCTTTTCATTCGTCAGTACATACATTCTTGCAGCTTTATCTACAGCAATTCCTTCTTCGGAAAGCACATTCTGTATTGAATGAAATCTTGCCGGAAGGTGTTTTTTCATATTCATCATTGCAATTGCAAGAAGTTCCTTTTCATCTACGTTCCATTTTTCCATTGTTTCATTGCTGATCTGCATGGAAGCCATGCCGTCTTTGGTTATCTCTAAAAGTATGTAGAAAATAATCTCCAGATCCAGAATCGGCACATGTGGAATTTCTTTCAAAAATTCTTCATTCCTACTTCTCTGGACAAGCCTGAATACGATCTTATTCTTTATCTTTTCATAATTAAAAATCTCCGGCTCTTCCCATGACTGATCAAATTTCACTTTTTCATATACATTTAGAACTTCTTTTGCCAGCTCATCTACCTGGCTTCCAGACCGGTACTGTTCATAATAACCTTCCAGATAAATCGTCGGCGAAACATTCACACGCTGTTCTGAAATCACCAGACCGCTCCGGATGATTCCATTATTCTTTTTATTGTTGCATAATTCGACAGACAAAAGACATCCTGCCATTTCTTTCACACTTTTTTCCAATGCCTCAGTAAATTGATGATAAGTCATATTTCTCCTCTTTGGCCATTGTTGTAGTTATCTTCCGGAAATTGATGCGGGAAAATCCGCTTTTTACATCTTGTAGAAATTTAGAATAAATATTATGGTTTTATTATTATAAAAAAGCCTTGCAGAAAATGCAAGGCTTTTTTAATATTTCTTTTAACTCGAAAAGATTAGTTTGCTCTGGATAAGTACTCTCCGGAACGTGTATCGATCTTAATCTTCTCTCCCTGCTCAACAAATAACGGAACAGCAACCTGTGCACCGGTCTCAACAATAGCCGGTTTGTTTGCTCCCTGAGCTGTGTTACCTTTGAATCCAGGCTCCGTCTCTGTAACAACCAGTTCAACAGTAAGCGGTGGCTCGATTGCGAAAGGTTTCTCCTGATATAAACTTACAGTAACTTCTTCGTTCTCTTTTACGAATTTCAGAGAATCACCAACATCTTCTGTCCCTACGGCGATCTGGTCAAATGTCTCATTATCCATGAAATAATACAGATCTCCATCATTGTACAGATACTGCATTTTCTTTCTCTCAATATATGCTTCCTGGAAAGACTCTGTAGGACGGAATGTTGTCTCTACTACACCACCGTTGATGATATCTTTTAATTTAACACGAACAAATGCTGCACCTTTTCCTGGTTTAACGTGCATGAAATCAATAACCTGACATACTTTACCATCAATCTCCAGTGTCATACCATTTCTAAATTCACCTGCTGACTTTGTTGCCATACTTTTATCCTCCTTAAATTATGTGTTTTCACACTTTATCAATTCTACTCACTTGTTCCATTCTATAATATCTGAGCGTTTTTTTCAACTATTTTTTATCTGTACAGCCCCATTTTACCGTCCTTTTCGCTCTTTTTGATAAAAATAAAGAACGATTTTCTCCAGGTAACGTTTTAATACAATCTGTATCTCTTCTTTTGGATGGATCGGCTTCACAAGAATATTTCTGATTCCGGCTCTTTTTGCTCCCCAGACATCCGTAAAAAGCTGATCTCCCACAAATACTGTATTGGAAACATCCGTTCCCATAATCTCCATTGCTTTTTTGTAATTTTTCGTTGAAGGCTTATGCGCATCACAGATATAATTCACCTGGATATCCTGATTGAACATCTTCACACGTGGCTCCTGATTGTTGGAGATCAGGCAGCACTGATAACCAATCTTTTTAAGTCTCGCAAAAAGTGCTTTCGCACGGTCATCTGCCGGTGCACCATGCGGAACAAGCGTATTGTCAATATCAAAAATTACGGCACGTATTCCTTCTTCATACAATTTCTCAAAATCTATTACATAAGTAGATGCAACATATGCATCCGGGAAAAATCTGTCAAACATGTCTATTCATCCATCTCCATTAATCGTTGTACCAGTTCTTCACAGATCTGCAGAACAGTCTTATTATCTGTCTGGATAACAATATCTGCAGCCGCTTCATATTTCTCACATCTCTGCTCCATCAGTTCGGAAATGCCTTCAACATTCTTGCGGCCGGTCAGAACCGGACGGTCATTGCTGTCCTTTACACGTTCATAGATTACCTGTGGACTTGCTGTCAGAAGTACAACTCTACCATTCTTCTTCATCTCCTGCACATTATTCTTGCGAAGGGCAGCTCCTCCTCCGCAGGAAATAACTGTATTCTTCTTCTCCTGCATTTCCACAAGAAGATTGGTTTCCAGATTACGGAAATATTCTTCTCCATACGTTTCAAAGATATCCGGAATACTCATCTCTTCTCTCTCTGCGATAACCTGATCCATCTCAACAATTTCCATCGCAAACATCGTACTTAAATAATCTGAGATCGTAGATTTGCCTGCGCCCATAAAACCAATGAGTACAATATTGTAATCAAACAGTTTTCTTGCTTGAATCCGCTTGCTGTTCTTGCGGATACAATGGAAAATGTCACAGATCTCATCCTTGTAACGATTATCTGAAAGCTTTTCTTCCAGTCTTCTTTTCTGCTTTGCTTCCTGTCCCGGCTGAAGAATCGGCATACCATATTCTTCTTTGTATGCCATGATTTTCTCTATGATCATGCTTCTTTCCACAAGGGCATCAATAATTTTATCATCACACAGAGCTAACTGCTCTCTGTACAGTTCCAAGTCGTTCATGCTTGCCTCTCCTGTTTTCCTTACGATTTCTTTCTTAATTATGTATAAATATACATACGCTTATATATTATAGCAATATCACTTTGATTTTTCCAGTGCTTTTTTTACATCTTTCCGGAACTGTTTCCAGGCATTTTCATGTTCTACAAAATATTTCGGACAGTTCTTTCCTGTGACATCATAATGCCGAATAATATCATCCGGTGACAGAGCAAACTTCAGGCAAAGCCAGGCACACAAATGTATCACTGAGCGATAAGTCGCTTTATTAAATTCCCCCGTCTTATCCGGATGGCAACACTCAATCGATACCGTATCTTTATTCCGGTTATTGGAAGCATACGCCACTTCCCATGTCGGCACACACTGCACGATTTCTCCATCCAGCCCTACAATGAAATTACTGCTCGTTTTTGTCACATGACTGTCTTTGAGCCCCTCAAAGTAGTTTCGGTTTCCCATTGCTGTTGCACCCGGATTTGCCGTATAATGCACAACAATTCCCTTAATCTTACCGGTTTTTATCCCCGGTCTGGAATACGGATTCGGCGTCAGAAGTTTCACTGTAATATCAGGTTTAGATGCATCAACCTGTGCATTGTCTATTTCACTGTATTTTCCAGACAGCCATTCCGGATGTAAAATCCTGATTCCTGCTGCCAGAACCATAACAATCACCAATAAAAGCAGGCCCAGCCGCATCCTGCGCTGAGCCTGTTTTTTCTGTTGTATAGTTGTGAATGATTTTTTTCTGTTTTTAATCTTTTTTGTTCTCTTCATACTACACATTATTCATATGGCATATATTCTATGCCTTTTGTAAATTCTTATTGAATAGAAAACTGATATACCGTTTTGGATGTAAATAGTTCATTCGCCTTGATAACCGGCTGCGCAAACTCCGAATGATGAATGGCATCCGGGAAAAACTGTGTTTCAAAGCAGGCAGCATTGCGGATACGGTATTCAGCTCCGCCTTTGCCTTTCTCATAATCAACATAGTTTGCTGTATACAACTGCATACCCGGAAGATCTGTATATACATCCATATGGATTCCTGTCTTATCAGAATACATGGAGGCAGCTTTGCGGAATCCTTCACCTCTGATCACCCAGTTATGATCGTAACCTTTTCCATCGATCAACGGCTGGTAATCCGCTTCTATATCCTGTCCGATCGCTTTTGCTTCATTAAAATCCATCGGTGTTCCCTTTACAGGTGTCAGTTCACCTGTCGGAATACTCTGGGCATCTGCAAGAGTAAAATAATCTGCACTGATCGTTACTTTCTGATCCAGTACATCGCCACTTCCCTGTCCGGCGAGATTAAAATAACTGTGATTTGTAAGATTCAGCAGTGTATCTGCATCTGCTGTTGATCCATAAACAATTTCCAGTTCATTCTCCGGTGTAACCGTATAAGTTACTGTCAGCTTAAGATTTCCTGGAAATCCCTGGTCTCCATCTGGGCTGTCAAGTGATAAAGTCACGCTGTTATCTGTAGATTCTTCAACTTTCCACATACGCTTATTCATCATATCTCTACCACCGTGTAGTGTATTATCCCCATCATTCTTTGTCAGTTCATAAGTCTTACCATTTAATGTAAATGAACCTCCTGCAATACGGTTTGCCACACGTCCTACAAATGCGCCAAATACACGGTCGCCTTTTTCATAACCACTGACATCGTCATATCCGAGAACAACATCCGTCGGATGTCCTTCCTTATCCGGTACGATCACATTTACAATCGTTGCGCCATAATCGGAAATAGCAACTTCCATCCCTTTTTCATTCTTCAACAGATACAATTCTGCCTTTTCTTTTGTTTTCAATGTTCCAAATGCCCGCTTCATATCTTGCCTCCTGCTGTAATGTCTATTATAACGCCAAATTTCTCTGGTATTATTCTCTTTTACTCATCTACACTGTAATTTGGAGCTTCTTTCGTAATGTGAATGTCGTGCGGATGACTTTCTTTCAGAGATGCAGATGAGATCTTTACAAACTGTCCTCTCTGTTTGAGTTCTTCAATTGTTGGAGTTCCGCAGTAACCCATACCGGAACGAAGACCTCCCATCAACTGGAATACAGTATCTTCTACAGTTCCTTTGTATGCTACACGTCCTTCTACACCTTCCGGTACTAACTTCTTCGCATCTGTCTGGAAATAACGGTCTTTGCTTCCGTTCTCCATTGCAGCAATCGATCCCATGCCACGGTATACTTTGTATTTTCTTCCCTGATATAATTCAAATGTTCCCGGGCTCTCATCACATCCTGCAAAGATTGATCCCATCATACATACATTCGCACCGGCTGCAATTGCTTTTGTCATATCTCCTGAATATTTGATACCACCATCTGCGATAATCGGAATTCCATATTTGTCTGCCGCTTCATAACAACTCATAACTGCTGTGATCTGTGGAACACCGATACCTGCAACGACACGTGTTGTACAGATAGATCCAGGTCCAATACCAACCTTTACTGCATCTGCTCCTGCTTTGATCAGCGCTTCTGCTGCTGTTCCTGTTGCAACGTTTCCTGCGATAACCTGCAGATCCGGGAATTTGGATTTGACCATATCTACGGTACGGAGTACATTAGCAGAATGTCCGTGTGCAGAATCCATAACAACAACGTCTACATGCGCGTTCACAAGTTCCCGTGCACGTTCCAGGCAGTTTGCGGTAATTCCAAGTGCTGCACCGCAAAGCAGTCTTCCCTGGGAATCTTTAGCTGACAGTGGATATTTGATCTGTTTTTCAATATCTTTAATCGTAATAAGACCTTTCAAATTGAAATCTTTGTCTACGATCGGTAATTTCTCTTTTCTGGCTTTTGCAAGAATCTTCTTTGCATCTTCCAGCGTAATTCCTTCCTGTGCTGTAATAAGTCCCTCAGAAGTCATTGATTCTTTAATCTTCTTCGTAAAATCTTCTTCAAATTTCAGATCACGGTTCGTGATAATGCCTACCAGTTTTCCGTTTTCTGTAATTGGTACACCTGAAATGCGGAATTTTGCCATTAAATTATTGGCATCTTCCAACGTATGTTCCGGAGACAGATAAAATGGATCCGTGATAACACCGTTCTCAGAACGTTTTACTTTATCAACTTCCTCTGCCTGCTGCTCGATCGTCATATTCTTATGAATGATACCAATTCCACCCTGACGAGCCATTGCAATTGCCATACGGTGTTCTGTAACCGTATCCATACCTGCACTCATCATCGGTATATTCAATTTAATATTTTTTGTTAAATACGTGGATAAATCTACTTGATTTGGAATCACCTCAGAATATGCCGGTACAAGCAGCACGTCATCAAATGTAATTCCTTCTCCAATAATTTTTCCCATGGTAAACTCCTTTCACTCTTATCCTTATTTATAGCTTATCGGGGTAAAAACTCCGTTTTGCTCTTTCCTATAATTAACTGGTATCATAACGAACTTTGCTATCGTTTGTCAACTTGTTTTTTTATACATACAAAATACATTTTTCTGACTATTTTGCAGATTTGTATGTAACTTTTCCCGGAATCATTCCGGCATACCCGTCTACAATCGTCTGATTCGGTTCAAAAATAATTTTTCTTAATTCTCCTGCCCTGGAAACAACTAGCACATAAGTCTGATCATTGCGTCTGCCCGAGCTATAATCGCTTTTCTTTGCCCGCTGATACTGTCTGAGTTCACCTGTTCCAAATGGAGCCAGGACCTCTATTTCTTCTAACTTTATTGTACAGATTCGTCTTCTTCTCGACTTATGTATGATCTTGTCAACATCCAGTTCCCCATTCACAAATAAATATTCATATTCTGCATCAAATTCCAGATACAAATATATATCCATTACAAGTAATATAACTGTAAGCACTATAAAAAAAAGACAATGTACGACACCATATACACTCAGTAAAGTCGCTGCAAGCACCATTCCTTCCAGAAACCACTGACCTTTGCTTTTCTTCCTTTTAATAAGCTGTTCTGTACATATGTCATTCATGTCTTACATCCTCCGCTTTTCTCAATGTGTCTATTGTAGCACAAAAACAAGAAAAAAGAAAACTCCCCATACAGGGAGTTTTCTTAACTTTTTCTTACATCATGCCCATTCCGGCACCTGCACCTGCAGGCATAGCCGGTGTCTCTTCTTTGATATTAGCAACAACGGACTCTGTTGTCAGCAGTGTAGATGCAACACTTGTTGCATTCTGCAGAGCACTTCTTGTTACCTTAGCCGGATCAAGGATACCATGTTCAACCATGTCTACATATTCCTCAGCTAATGCATCAAATCCGATTCCTGGTTCTGACTCATATACTTTATTAATGATTACTGCGCCTTCCAGTCCTGCATTTGCAGCGATGCGAAGCAGTGGAGCTTCCAGAGCTTTCAGTACAACATTCGCACCTGTCTTCTCATCACCATCCAAATCAGCAACGATCTTGGCAACTTCTTTTGCACAGTGAATATAAGCAGATCCGCCACCTGCAATGATTCCTTCTTCTACGGCTGCTCTTGTTGCTGCAAGTGCATCTTCCATACGAAGTTTTGCTTCTTTCATCTCAGTCTCAGTTGCAGCACCTACACGGATAACTGCTACACCGCCTGCAAGTTTTGCAAGTCTCTCCTGCAGTTTCTCTCTGTCGAAATCAGATGTTGTCTCTTCAATCTGTGCTTTAATCTGTGCTACACGGTCTGCGATTGCCTGTTTGTCTCCGCATCCGTCAACGATAACTGTATTTTCTTTCTGAACTTTTACAGATTTTGCACGTCCAAGCTGATCCAGTGTTGTATCTTTCAACTCCATACCGAGTTCTTCTGAAATTACCTGACCGCCTGTCAGAATTGCAAGATCCTTTAACATCTCTTTTCTTCTGTCACCATATCCAGGCGCTTTAACACCTACTACATTGAATGTTCCACGCAGTTTGTTTACGATCAGTGTTGTAAGAGCCTCACCTTCAATATCTTCTGCAACGATCAGGAGTCTTGCTCCGGACTGTACGATCTGCTCCAGAACTGGCAGGATCTCCTGAATGTTAGAAATCTTCTTGTCTGTGATCAAAATATATGGATCATCCAGATTTGCTTCCATCTTATCCATATCTGTAGCCATATATGCAGATACATATCCACGGTCAAACTGCATACCTTCTACAAGGTCAAGTTCTGTCTTCATAGTCTTGGATTCTTCAATTGTGATAACCCCGTCATTGGAAACTTTTTCCATTGCATCTGCAACCATCTTTCCAACTTCTTCATCACTTGCAGAAATAGCTGCAACTTTTGCGATCTGATCTTTGTCTTTTACTTTGCTGGACATTTTAGCGATCGTCTCAACTGCTTTGTCTGTTGCTTTCTTCATTCCTTTTCTAAGGATGATCGGGTTTGCTCCTGCTGCCAGGTTCTTCATTCCTTCATGTACCATTGCCTGTGCAAGTACTGTAGCTGTTGTTGTACCATCTCCGGCAACATCATTTGTCTTAGATGCAACTTCTTTGATAAGCTGTGCACCCATATTCTCAAATGCATCTTCTAATTCAATTTCTTTTGCAATTGTAACACCATCATTAGTAATAAGCGGTGCTCCGAAAGATTTGTCAAGAACTACGTTACGTCCTTTTGGTCCTAACGTAACTCTGACTGTATCAGCCAGCTTATTAACTCCTTCTTCTAATGCTGCTCTTGCTTCTGCGCCATATTTAATTTCCTTTGCCATGATCAAATGCCTCCTATAATCTTTGTTTCTCTTCTTACATCTACATCTTACTCACAAATTGCAAGGATATCGTCCTGTTTTACGATAATATACTCTTCATCATCAAGCTCTACAGATGTTCCTGCGTATTTAGAATAAATAACTTTCTGTCCTACAGTGACATTCATCTTCACTTCTTTTCCGTCAACTGTTCCACCAGGTCCTACAGCAACGATCTCTGCCTGCTGTGGTTTTTCTTTAGACTGTCCAGGAATTACGATTCCTGATTTTGTTGTCTCTTCTGCAACCAACTGTTTTAATACAACCCTGTCTCCTAATGGTACTAATTTCATATTTATTCCTCCTTAAATGATATACTTATTTATTTTGTTAGCACTCACAAAAAGAGAGTGCTAAGAAACTCTAGATATAAAATAGCACTCTCTTAATATTTTGTCAACCGCCTTTGTTTAGTTTACAGTATTTTTATAAAATCCATTTTCCACATGGAAAACAAGTACTTTTCCTCTCTTATCCCAGTACCGTTCGACAATCTTTCCTCTGCATTTGACCTCTTCTTCCTCATCCGTCATCGTGCACTCATAGATACTGTCCAAAGAAAATTCTGACAGTTCCGTCTTCCCCGTTAACAGATATATGCATTCCTCTTCTTCATTATACTTAATCATCTTACACAGATAGATATTATCGTTAAAATATCCCCCGTCAAGAATCGTTTTTATCATCTCGAGTTTCACCGTATCGTCCTGAAATTTTTCCATTATATCCTCCAGTAAAATTCATCTCATCTTCAATCAAAGAAAAGGGTACCAGTCTCCCGATACCCTTATACTTCATCTTAATTGTTGCGCTCTGCTTTGATCTTATCCAGTTCCGTAAATACATAATCATTCACAACTTTGATATAAGTTCCCTT
Source organism: Dorea hominis (assembly GCF_014287705.1). Classification (NCBI taxonomy): domain Bacteria; kingdom Bacillati; phylum Bacillota; class Clostridia; order Lachnospirales; family Lachnospiraceae; genus Dorea; species Dorea hominis. Next base: position 262,039 of record NZ_JACOOY010000001.1, read on the forward strand.
CATACCGGAAGATCTGGATTCAATAACTCCGGCACTCTCAAACTTGCGAAGCGCATTCACGATCACAGAACGGGTGATTCCTACACGGTCTGCAATCTTGCTTGCAACCAGGATTCCTTCTGTACCATCCAGTTCATCAAAAATATGAATGATCGCTTCCAGTTCAGAATAAGAAAGTGTGCTGATGGCTGACTGTACAATGTGTTCTTTTCTTGTTTCCTCCGCACTTTCTTCATTTACAGAACGAAGCATCTCAAGACCAACAACTGTTGTTCCATATTCACTTAAAATGATATCATCAATCTCATATACTTCGTCTTTCTTATAGATGAATAATGTGCCGAGTCTCTCTCCTGCGATATCGATTGGAGTTATAATAGCCTGATAACCTTTTGAGGCTTCTTCCGAAAATCCAAGAGTCTCAAGATTCACATTTTCCTTTGTCGAAAGAATGCTGAGCAGACGTTCATTTAACATATCATCAATATGTCTGCCTACTTCCTTCTGGATCAGTTCTTCTATATACGGAACACCTGTACATTTGCTTCCTCCGAGAACTTTTCCTTTTTTGCTGACCACCAGTACATTCGATGACAGAATCTCTGTCAGAACTTCACAAATATCATTAAAGACCACTTTACTTGAATTATTGTTGTGAAGTAACTTGTTGATTTTTCTAGTTTTGTCTAATAATTGTACACTCATTTGCACTCCTCCATCCTATGAAGTTATATTATCATACAATTCACTATAATTCAACGAATATTATTGTTATTTATCAGAATTTTCCTTATTTTCTACATATCCGCACTGAGCGTCACTACAACAGATCTTATTTCCCTTTTCGACCATATAATTTCCACATCTCGGACACTTTTTCTGAACCGGTTTCTGCCATGACATAAATTCACAGTCCGGATTGTCTTCACATCCGTAATATTTTCTGCCTTTCTTTGTCTTACGGAGCACAACATCTTTTCCACACAGAGGGCAGGAAACACCGATTTTTTCCAGATAAGGCTTTGTATTTCTACACTCCGGGAATCCTGGACATGCGAGGAATTTTCCGTGTGGACCGTATTTGATGACCATGTTGCGTCCGCACTGTTCACAGACAACGTCAGTCACTTCATCTTCGATCTTGACTGTCTCTAATTCTTTCTGTGCCTTTTCCACTGCGGCTTCAATATCCGGATAGAAGTTCTCGATAATCGTCTTCCATTTTACCTTGCCTTCTGCCACACCATCAAGCAGGCTTTCCATGTTGGCTGTAAAATTCACATCTACAATACTTGGGAAGGACTGTAACATGATATTATCTACAACTTCTCCCAGTTCTGTCAGATACAGATTCTTGTTCTCTTTTGCAACATATCTTCTGGCAATAATCGTTGAAATTGTCGGTGCATACGTGCTTGGACGTCCAATGCCCAGTTCTTCCAGAGCTTTTACAAGTGTTGCTTCTGTATAATGTGCCGGTGGCTGTGTAAAGTGCTGCTTCGTATCAAAACTTTCTTTTGTGAGCTTTGAATCCATATCCAGTCCTTTCATCAATACAGATTTTTCTTCTTTCTCTTCTCCTGCTTCTGTATAAACCAGTCTGAATCCCTGGAATACAATCTTGGAAGCAGCTACTGTAAAACGATATTTTCCTGCACTGATCTTCACAGATGTTGTCTCATATTTTGCCGGTTGCATTCTGCTGGCAAGGAAACGCTTCCAGATAAGCTGATACAAACGGAACTGATCTCTTGTCAGAGATTCTTTGATTGCCGCCGGTGTTCTTGCCGGATCTGTCGGACGGATCGCCTCATGCGCATCCTGGATGATCTTGCCGCCTGTCTTTGCTTTTGTTTCTCCAACTGCAACATACTCTTCTCCGTACTGTTCTCCGATATAAGCACGTACATTTGCATCTGCTTCATCTGAAATACGAGTAGAATCGGTACGCAGATACGTGATCAGACCGACGGTTCCATTTCCTTTGATATCGACACCTTCATACAACTGCTGTGCGATCTGCATCGTTTTTCCTGTAGCAAAATTCAATGCTTTGGATGCTTCCTGCTGTAATGTACTGGTTGTAAATGGAACCGGTGCTTTCTTTGTACGTTCCCCTTTTTTAATCTCAGCGACTTCATAAGATGCACCTTCTAATTCTTTTAAGATCTTATCCAGTTCCTCTTTGGATGAAATCGTCATCTTTTTCTTATCTGTTCCGTAAAACTTGGCATTCAGGAGTTTTCTCTCGCCTTTGACTTTCAGATTCGCATCCAGGCTCCAGTATTCTTCCGGAATAAATGCATTGATCTCTTCTTCACGGTCAGCAATGATACGAAGTGCTACAGACTGTACGCGTCCCGCACTTAAACCTCTTTTTACTTTCGCCCAGAGTACCGGGCTGATTTTATATCCAACCACGCGGTCAAGGACACGTCTCGCCTGCTGGGCATCTACCAGATCCATATCAATCTCTCTGGCATTTTTCAGAGATGCTTTGACTGCGTTTTTCGTAATCTCATTAAAACTGATTCGGTACGTTTTCTTGTTTTCCAGTTTCAGTGCTTTGCATAAATGCCAGGAAATCGCTTCTCCTTCGCGGTCCGGGTCAGTTGCAAGATATACTTTATCTGCTTTTTTCACTTCTTTTCGAAGATTTGCAAGAATCTCTCCCTTGCCACGGATTGTTATATACTTTGGTTCATAGTCATTCTCAGGTCCGACACCAAGCTGGCTCTTCGGCAGATCGCGCACATGTCCGTTAGACGCTACGACTACATAATTACTTCCTAAAAATTTTTTAATTGTCTTCACCTTCGTCGGTGACTCCACGATCACAAGATAACGTGCCATATATGATTTCCTCCATAAAATCCGCCCCGCTTTTTAGCGCATTTTCACATAATAATTCTTCGATATTTCTTTGACAAACCCTTGTAGTTCAAGCGTTATTAACTCTTCCATAAGTATCTCCGGAGCCAGTTTTGTCTCCTGCGCAAGCTCCTGAAGTCCCTTTGGAAACAAACCGACACAACTATACACCATATTTTCTGGACTTTCAAGTACTTTTTTCTCCGATGATTTATTTTGTCTGCTTTTTGACAAACAAATTCCCATCGTTTCCATCAGGTCTTCCGGACTTAGCAAAATCCCTGCACCTTGCGCGATCAGCCGGTGACACCCCTGACTTAAAAGGCTTGTTACAGGTCCCGGAAGTGCATAAACTTCCTTCCCCTGTTCCAGCGCCTGGTCTGCCGTAATAAGAGAGCCGCTTTTTTCTTTTGCTTCTATTACAAGTACGATATCTGCCATCCCGCTGATGATACGGTTACGCGCAGGAAAGTACCTGGCAAGAGGCGGGCTTCCCGGACTCTGTTCTGAAATCACACCGCCTTTTTTGATCAGATCCTGATATAGTCCGCGATGTTCTCCCGGATAACAGATATCCACGCCACATCCTAATATACCATATGTCATTCCCCCGGCATTTAATGCACCTCTTTGTCCGGCGCCATCAATTCCTCTTGCCATCCCGCTGATAATACTAATCCCGTTTTCTGCCAGCTTTTCTCCATATTCTAACGCCATTCTCTCGCCATAATGCGTACAGTTTCTTGCACCCACCAAAGCAGCCGCAGGTCTGTCACTGTCCGGCAGCCTGCCTCTCACATAGAGTGCATATGGAGGCGCCGGAATATTCTTAAGGCGCACTGGATATTCTTCCGAAAAATACGGAATAAAACGGATATTTTTCTCTTCCAGCATCTCCCATTTTTCTTTTATATCCTGCTGTTTTTTTGCTTTTATAAGTGCCTGGATTTCTCTGTCCGTCAGTATCCCCAGTTCTGTTAATTTTATTTCTTCTATATAATAAATCATTTCTGCTGTCTTTAAAATTTCACGCAGTTTTTTCTTTTTCATACAGTTAAGCCCGGAAATCCCCGCATACCAATATTCATAAATCATAAGCCTTTCCCCCAGTATTTTTTATCTACCGTACGGTATCCGATTGCCTCTTTAATATGCGCCGGAGTGATCACCTCACTTCCGGCAAGATCTGCGATCGTCCGTGCCACACGCAGAATCTTATGATATGTCCGCGCTGTCAGACCAAGTGTACAGAATGCCTGCTCCATAATCTGTTCCGTCACAGCGTCTAGCACACAGTGTTTTCGGATTTCCTTTGCTCCCAGCCTTGCATTTACCGAAAACGGCAATCCTTCATATCTCTTTTTCTGTATTTCTCTCGCTGCACACACGCGTGCACGTATATCTACTGAGCGTTCCTGCTTCTGCTGTGTATGGAGTGCCGCATAATCCACGCGCGGTGTTTCGATGCAGATATCCAACCGGTCTAAAAACGGCTGACTGATCCTTGCCAGATAATTCTGGATCTGCTGTGGTGTGCATGTACACGTCTGAGCCGGATAATTTCCGCAGGGACATGGGTTCATTGCCGCAACAAGCATGAAATCTGCCGGAAATGTATAATTTGCCTGATTCCTGGCGAGATGGATTTTCTGCTCTTCCAAAGGCTGGCGGAGCACTTCCAGAACAGACTTTTTAAACTCCGCAAGCTCGTCCAGGAAGAGGACGCCTCCATGTGCCAGACTGATCTCTCCCGGAACCGGGTAATTCCCGCCACCGATCAATGCCGCTTTTGTAACCGTATGATGCACCTCCCGGAACGGTCTTCCTAACATCAACGGATGGGTTTCCTCCACTTTTCCAACGACACTGTAGAGACTTGTAACTTCCATCGATTCTTCCAATGAAGGCTTCGGTAAAATGGTTGGAATTCTCTTTGCAGCCATCGTCTTTCCACTTCCCGGTGGTCCAACTAACAGCAGGTTATGTCCACCGGCAACCGCCACTGTCGCAGCTCTTTTTACAATTTCTTGTCCCTGTATCTCACTGTAATCCAAAAGTTCCGAATCCAACAGTCTCCCACATTCTCTGGCATCTTTGCACATCGCCGGTTCCAGCTTTTTTTCTCCTTTCAGATAACTGCACACTTCCTCCAGTGAATTCACACCATATACCGTGATCTTTTCTACCAGTGCACCTTCCGCCGCATTCTGCTCCGGTACAATACAGCACTTAAAGCCTTCTCTTCCTGCTTTCTGTACGATTGGTAAAATTCCGGAGACCTTTTGTACACTTCCGTCCAGCCCCAGTTCACCGGCAACCATTACATCTCGCAATCGTTCTTCTGGAAATATTTCAAGTGCTGCCATAATACTTAATGCAATAGGAAGGTCAAACGCTGTTCCTTTTTTCCTTATTGAGCCGGGCGCCAGATTTACAATGATTTTCTTCGGAGGCAGCACAATACCACTGTTACGGATCGCTGTCCGCACACGTTCTGCTGCCTCCCGTACCTCACCGGACAGATATCCCACCATATGAAACACAGGCAGACCATTGCTGACATCTGCCTCCACCTGTATCATCTTCGCTTCAACACCCTGAATCACTGCTGAATTTACTATACAAACTCCCATGTATCCACCTCTTTCTTCCTGCTTATTCCATGCGTTTACTGCTGTACCTGCAAAACTCCGCCAGCGACAGTTTCCTCCGGCTGCTATAACAGCTAAAAAAAAGTACGCAGTTTTTCGATCGCACTTTTCTCAATCCGTGATACATAAGAACGAGAAATTCCAAGCTGTCCGGCAATCTCCCTCTGCGTATACTCCTCTTCCCCATAAAGTCCGTATCGCATTTTCAGAACCAGCCGTTCTCTCTGAGATAATTCCGACTCCATTTTTGCATACAAAATCCGGACCGATTCTTTTAATTCCGCATGTCTGTGCGCATCTTCTTCTTTTGTTTCGATCACATCAAAAAGCTGGATTTCATTGCCTTCCCTGTCTGTCCCGATCGGCTCGTACAGTGAAATTTCCCGGGACATTTTTTTCTTCGCACGCAGATGCATCAATATCTCATTTTCAATGCACCGCGCCGCATATGTTCCCAGACGCACACGTTTTTCCGGATCAAAACTTACAACTGCTTTAATAAGCCCGATTGTCCCGATCGACAAAAGATCTTCCACATCCTCCTCTCTGGATGGATATTTTTTCACAATATGTGCAACAAGGCGCAAATTCCGTTCGATCAGAATATGTTTTGCTTTCAGGTCGCCCTCTGTATACTTTTGCATATAATAAGCTTCTTCTGCTGCAGTGAGGGGTTTCGGAAATGATTTCAAGGAACGCACCTCTCAGGGTATTTGCTTATAGTTTATGTAAGAGTATTCTTTTTTGTGCTTTTCCATCTGTTATGATCTTTTTCTGGTATTTTGTTGGATCGTATCTGTTTATGTCTTTGTTGAAAAATTATAAGATCTGTTTATGAAAACCATCACGCATATGTGACAATTTCAGATTATAGATGTTCCGGTTAAGATCTGCCGGACTCTCTTTCTTATGTGGCTAATAGTATACTGTATCTCTATCGAAAATACAATCATTTTTTATAAAAGCGCTTTAGGACGAAGTTTTCTGGCATAGAAAAGAATGCCAGACAGAGTCCGCATATAATAGGTTTCTCTGTCTGACATCCTATATTCTCAAATCATCTGTTTTTAAGCCTCTATGTCTTCCGCTCTTCTTAAAATATCATACTTCTCTGCTTTTTTATCCAGTTCGATATAGAGAACCTGTTTGGAATGCGGGGCACTCTCCTGTGTTTCCCCGTCTTCATTGATAATCGCCCGGACAACCGTCTCTATGTTTTGTCCATCCGGCTTCATAATCTCAATCGTCTCGCCAACCGAAAATTTATTTCTCTGCTCAATGCGGTATCTTCCGTCTGACTCTTTGCCAATAATTCCAAGATATGTGTATTCTCTTACATAAGTGTTGCTGTCGTAAATCTGACTTGTCTCATCCGGTTTTCCAAAGTAAAATCCGGTTGTAAACTGCCGGTATGTGCAATTTGAAATCTGATCCAGATACCACAGCATATGTTCTTCATACAGCTTCGGATCTTTCAGATAGTCATCAATCGCAAGGCGGTATGTTCTTGCAACTGTTGCGACATACAGCGCCGTCTTCATACGTCCTTCAATCTTGAAACTGTCAATTCCTGCTTCGATCATCTCCGGAATGTGCTCGATCATACAAAGATCCTTGGAATTGAAAATGTAAGTTCCTCTTTCATTTTCATATACTGGCATATACTGTCCCGGCCTTTTTTCCTCTACAACTGCATATTTCCAACGGCACGGGTGTGTACAGGCTCCCTGATTCGCATCTCTTCCGGTAAAGAAATTGCTGAGCAGACATCTTCCGGAATAAGAAATGCACATTGCACCGTGAATAAAACTTTCAATCTCCATCTCCTCCGGAATATGCTTACGAATCTCAGAAATCTCTTTCAAGGACAGTTCTCTTGCCGAAACTACTCTTTTTGCTCCCTGTTTCCACCAGAAATTGTAAGTACCATAATTTGTATTATTCGCCTGTGTACTGACATGGCGTTCAATGTCCGGGCAGATTTCTTTTGCCATTTCAAAGATTGCCGGATCTGCAATGATCAGCGCATCTGGTTTTAATTCCTTCAATTCGCAGAGATATTCCCGCACGCCTTCCAGATCATCATTATGTGCCAGAATATTTACGGTAACATGCACACGTACACCATGTTCATGCGCAAAACGGATTCCGGCAGCCATATCATCTTTGGAAAAATTCTTTGCTTTTGCACGTAATCCGAATGCCTCTCCTCCGATATAAACAGCATCGGCTCCAAACATAACCGCCACTTTGAGTACTTCCAGATTACTTGCTGGAATTAATAATTCCGGTCGTCTACCATTCATCTTACTTTTCTTCCTCCTTTTTCACACTCAGTGCCACCCCGTCTCCCAGTGGAAGAATGGATGTCTGAAGTCCTTCGTGGTGTTTCAGTTCATACAAGTATTCCCGCATGCGACTGTGAATTGTACGATTCCTTCTTTCAACAGCAAATCTTGACTGTGTAATATCGCCGTCTTGAAGTACATTGTCTGACATCAGTACTCCTTCCGGCGCCAACAGACGCAGTACTTCCGGCATATAATGAATATACTGTCCTTTCGCTGCGTCCATAAAAATAAAATCATACGGTCCTTCCAGCGTTTTCATCACTTCAAGAGCATCTCCCTCCAGCAGTGTGATCTTATCTTCTTTCTCCGCCCTGGCAAAATTTGCTCTGGCAACCGGGATTCTTTTTTCATAATTCTCAATCGTGATAATATGTCCGTCCTTTGGCATATAATGGCTCATTAAGACAGCCGAAAAACCTACTGCGGTTCCTACTTCCAGGATTCTTTTCGGTTTCTGTATCGTCAATAATACTTTCAGGAAACTCTGTGTCTCTTTTCGGATGATCGGCACATAAGCTTCCAGCGCTTCTTTTTCAATCTCTTCGATCACCGGAATATCCGGCATTTCCAGAGAATGTAGGTAGGTTGTAATTCTGTCATCTACGATCACAAAGTCTTCCTCCTTCTGACATAATACAGGACGTAGTAAAGACTGCTCTACTACGTCCTTTTTCTTCTATACGTCCATAATGATCGGAAGGATCATCGGTTTACGTTTTGTTCTCTTCCAGATAAACTCATTCATCGTATCACGGATCACAAGCTTAATCTTGCTCCAGTCCGCATTTCTCTGATGTGTCAGACAATCTTCCACGGCATTTGTCAGAACATTGCGTGCCTCTTCCATCAATCCTTCAGATTCTCTTACATATACAAATCCTCTGGATACAATATCCGGTCCCGCAAGCAACTGATTACTTCCTTTCTCAAGCGTCAGTACAACGATCAAAATTCCGTCTTCAGCAAGGTGCTGACGGTCTCTCAACACAATATTCCCAACATCTCCAACGCCAAGTCCGTCTACAAGGATCTCGCCTGTGTGAACCTTATCCACAACTTTTGCTTCATTCTCACTGACTTCCAACACATCTCCGGACTGTAACAGGAAAATATTTTCCTTCGGAATACCCAGGGATCTTGCTACTCCCGCATTGGCCTTCAAATGACGGTATTCTCCATGAACCGGAATCGCATATTTCGGTTTTACAAGAGAATAAATAAGCTTCAGTTCTTCCTGGCAGGCATGCCCGGATACATGTGCATCCTGGAAAATAACATTGGCACCTTTGGAAGAAAGCTCATTAATAACCTTGGAAACAGATTTTTCATTTCCAGGAATCGGATTAGAACTGAAAATAACTGTATCACCCGGCATAATTGTAACCTTCTTATGCACATCTGCCGCCATACGTGACAGTGCTGCCATGGATTCTCCCTGACTTCCTGTCGTGATCAGGACCGTCTTCTCCGGTGGATAGTTTTTCAACTGATCAATCTCAATCAATGTCTTGTCCGGTACATTCAGATAACCTAATTCCTGTGCAACCTGAATGATATTTACCATACTTCGTCCTTCTACAACAACCTTACGGTTGTATTTGCATGCAGAGTTAATGATCTGCTGAACACGATCTACATTTGAAGCGAATGTAGCAATAATAATTCTCGTATTCTGATGCTCTGCAAAAATATGGTCAAATGTAATTCCGACTGTACGCTCTGACTGAGTAAATCCCGGTCTCTCTGCATTCGTACTGTCTGACATCAGCGCAAGAACGCCTTTTTTGCCAATCTCTGCGAAACGCTGCAAATCGATTGCATCTCCGAATACAGGCGTATAGTCTACTTTGAAGTCTCCAGTATGCACAACAATACCTGCCGGAGAGTAAATTGCAAGCGCTGCTGCATCCTGAATGCTGTGATTTGTTTTAATAAATTCAATCCTGAACTTGCCAAGATTAATAGACTGTCCATGTCTGACTACTTTTCTGCGCGTACTGCGGAGAAGATTATGCTCTGAGAGCTTCTTCTCAATAATTCCCATTGTCAATTTCGTTGCATAAATCGGAAGATTCATCTCACGAAGTACATAAGATAATGCTCCAATATGATCCTCGTGTCCGTGTGTGATCACAAATCCTTTTACTTTCTGAATGTTCTCTTTCAGATATGTCACATCCGGAATAACGAGATCGATTCCGAGCATATCATCTTCTGGGAATGCAAGACCGCAGTCCACAACAATAATACTGTCTTCAAACTCAAAGGCAGTAATGTTCATTCCGATCTTCTCCAGACCTCCAAGCGGAATGATACGCAATTTTCCGTTGTTTTCTCTTTTCAATTTAACACCTCCATGTGCCTCTCCGTACTACTTTTTCCGGCATTTTTTACACTGTCCGTAGAATTTCAGCTCATGGTCCAACACATGGAATCCTGTCTCTTCCTCAATATGACGTTCTAGTCCGTCCAGCAGATCGTCCCTGAAAGGGAACACTTTTCCACATGTTTTACAGATCAGATGATGGTGATGATGGTGTGGCTCACCCTCTCCGTCATTTGCCTCACCAATCTCATATCGCACACATCCGTCATCCAGATTGATCTTATCCACCAACTGCATCTCGAGCAAAAGCTGCACTGTCCTGTATATCGTCGCCAGTCCAATCTCCGGATAGTCTTCTTTTACAAGTTCATAGATATCCTCCGCAGTCATGTGTCTGTCCCGATGTGCGGCAAGGACTTCCAGAACGAGCAATCTCTGGTTTGTAACTTTCAAACCTTTTTCTTTCAGCATTTGTTTAAACTTTTCCTGACTGATAGACATAAAGTTCTTACCTTTCAATCTCAATATCTTCCAGTAACTCCTCGAACACTTTTAAAATTGCTGACAATTCTTTCTCGTCTTCTACAATCTCATAAATGCTCTCTTTTTCTTCTTCCGCTGATGTATCTTTTAAAATTAAACACTCTGCATCGTCTTCTTCTGAATCCGTCACAAGAATGTAAGACACTCCATTTAATTTCGTCTGTTCCAGCACAAAGAATTCTGTCTCTTCCTGCAGTTCATCCGATGTAAATCTTATTTTTTCCATACAAAAAACACCTCACGACTTTACCGAGTCCAAGTATCCCTGCAAAATAAATACTGCAGCAATTTTATCGATATATTTTTTGCGGTCCTCTCGTCTGATATTGCTTTCGATCAGGGTACGTTCCGCTTCCATTGTTGTAAGTCTTTCGTCCCACATCTGCACTTCCAGACCTGTCCGTCTTTTTAACATCTCTGCGAATTCCATTGACTTCTCAGCTCTGATTCCAATGTCATTGTTCATATGCTTTGGCAACCCGATGACGATCTTCTCCACTTGATACTCTTCGATCAGAGCCTCAATTCTTGCACAGGTCTTACGCAGCTTGTTCTCATCTTTGCGTGTAATTGTCTCAATTCCCTGCGCAGTAATGCCAAGTGGATCGCTGATTGCAACGCCCACCGTCTTCGAGCCGTAATCCAGTCCCATTATTCTCATAGATATTATACCCACTTGTTGTGCTCAATATACGTCTTGAGCATCTCTTCCACCAGTTCGTCCCGCTCCATCTTCATGATCAGGCTTCTGGCTCCGTTATAACTTGTAATATAAGTCGGATCTCCTGACATAATATATCCAACGATCTGGTTGACCGGATTGTATCCCTTCTCAACCAATGCCCGATAGACAATTTCCAGAATATCTTTTGCCTGAATCTGCGGGCCGCTTTCTACCTGGAAAAACTGTGTACTGCTTAAATCTTTCATATACTCACGTCCTTCAAAAATACTTTTCATTTTATTCTAACTTATTAACACCGAAAATTCAATGTATTATTTGCAAACGGCTCTCAATTTCTACATTTATGAGCTGATTTGCCAGATTTTTTTCTGTTTTATATCCAATTTTTACATATTCCTTCGTATGCCCGATCCGCCAGATTCCGTCTTCTCTCTCTATAGCTTCTTCCATCAGCACTTCCTGTGTAGTTCCGATCAGTTCTTCCTCAAAGCGGCTCTGTTTCTCTTCACTTAATGCAATCAGTACTTTGCTTCGCTCTGCCTTAATCTGCTCCGGTACCTGATCCGGCATAACGGCAGCTTTTGTACCTTCTCTTCTAGAATATTTAAAAATATGTGTCTCATAGAAATCCATGCTGTCTACAAACGCCCTGGACTCTTCAAATTCTTCCGGTGTCTCTCCCGGGAATCCAGTGATCACATCGGTTGTAAGTGCCGGATGTGCAAAATATTTGCGCAGGAGCTGACATTTTGCAGCATATTCTTCTGCCGTATATCTACGATTCATTCTGCGAAGTGTCGCATTACATCCGCTTTGCAGAGACAGGTGAAAATGTGGGCACACCTTCGGCAGTGCGGAAATCGTCCGGACAAACTCTTCCGTGATAATCCCCGGTTCCAGTGAGCCAAGACGGATACGGTGGATTCCATCCACTTCGTGTACAGCCAGAATAAGAGAAAGCAGATTATCCTCTATATCTACTCCATAAGAGCTCAGATGGATTCCGGTCAGTACGACTTCCTTATAACCATTTGCAGCAAGTGTCTTTACTTCCTCGATCACATCTTCTTTGGCACGGCTTCGCACTCTTCCTCTTGCATACGGAATAATACAGTAAGAGCAGAACTGATTACATCCGTCCTGTACTTTGATATACGCTCTTGTGTGCTCTCCTGTGCGGCTCAGATGAAGATTCTCATACTCCTTTGTATGTCCGATATCAATAAGATCGGTTGTTCTTTCTCTCTCCTCTTCGTACTGTTTGAGGATCTCCACAATATCTTTCTTTTTATTATTACCAATCACAATATCAATGCAATCGTCCACTTCCTGATTCTCAGTCTGCACATAACAGCCAGTTGCCACTACGATTGCATCCGGATTCATCTTTCTTGCCTTGTGCAGCATCTGTCTGGACTTACGATCCGCAATGTTTGTAACTGTGCATGTATTGACTACATAAACATCTGCACCTTCTTTGAACGGCACGATCTCATAACCGTTTTTTTCCAGAAGCTCCTGCATGGCTTCTGTTTCATATGCATTTACTTTACATCCAAGATTATGCAATGCTGCTTTCTTCATAATTTTCTTTTTCCCTCTCTTTACAAATTATTCCTTGACTTTTTGACTACAAAAAACTAAGATAAACGTGTAGAAAAAAATGAAACCAAGGAGGTATATTCAATGAAAACAGTTAAAATTTCTTTGAATTCCATTGACAAAGTAAAATCTTTCGTAAATGAAATCACAAAATATGATTATGATTTTGATTTAGTATCCGGCAGATACGTGATCGATGCCAAATCCATCATGGGTATCTTCAGTCTGGATTTATCTAAGAGCATTGACCTCAACATCCATGCTGATGACAACGAAATCGACAAGATCCTCGAAACATTAAAACCATACATCGTAGAGTAATTATTTTTAACCTTTAAAAGAATGTGCCGGAGCACATTCTTTTTTGTTTTACGGTGTTACTTCAATCACTTCTACTGTATCGATTGCTTCCTGAACCATAGCATCGATCTTCTCAGCCAATTTCTCCTCTGATCTGCGAATCACTTCTATATTCGGCTTTGTAACCGGATGTTTAGCCACAAAAATCGTACAGCAGTCTTCGTACGGCTGAATCGATGTCTCATAAGTGTCGATCTTCTCTGAAATATCTACAATCTCCTGTTTGTCAAATCCAATGACCGGACGATATACCGGAAGTGTGCATACATCATTTGTCGCTGCAAGGCTATGCATTGTCTGACTTGCGACCTGACCAATGCTCTCTCCTGTGATCATTCCAAGACATCCGTCTGCTTTTGCAAAATGTTCTGCGATCCGCATCATATAACGACGCATAATGATCGTCAGCTCATCATGCGGACACTGATCATAAATATAGAGCTGGATATCTGTAAAGTTTACCACATGAAGCTTGATCGGTCCGGAATATCTTGCTACAATCTTTGCAAGGTCTACAACCTTCTGCTTTGCACGTTCACTTGTATACGGTGGTGCATGGAAATAAGTTGCTTCCAGTCCAACTCCACGTTTGGAGATCATATAACCGGCAACCGGGCTGTCAATGCCGCCTGACAGAAGAAGCATGGCACTTCCATTTGTTCCAACCGGCATTCCACCTGCTCCCGGAATGATCTGTGAATACACATAAATCTCATTACGTACTTCAACATGCAGCATCACATCTGGTTTGTGCACATCTACATGTGTCTCCGGGAATGCATCCAGAATTGCCTCTCCCAGATCACAGTTGATCTCCATGGAAGTCTTCGGGTAAGATTTTCTCGCTCTTCTTGCTTCCACTTTGAAAGAAAGCTTCTTATCCGGATATACTTCATCCATATATGCAACGACATCTTTTTTCAACTGGTCAAAGCCCTGATCTTCCATACGGACAACCGGACAGATACCTACCAGTCCGAACACTCTTTTTAAATGCTCTACTGTATCGTCATAATCATATTCACCTTCACAGTCCACATAAATACGTGCCTGTGATTTATAAACATTGAAAGTTCCTTCTACATCTTTTAAAGCGTAACGCACCTGTCTTACAAGTGCATCTTCAAAAAGATAACGGTTCTTTCCTTTAATTCCAATCTCTCCATATTTTAACAAAAAAGTATGAAATCTCATCTTATGTCTCCTTTTCGCTTCCGGACCGGTTAGTGTCTGGTATATTTTCTAAGCACCGGTACTATATTATAAAGGGTATCCAAAGTATAGTCAATCTCTTCTGATGTAGTAAATTCCGACATACTGAAGCGAAGTGTGGCATCTAAAAATTCCTGCCCTGCTCCGATTCCTTTTAACACGCCGCTCACCTGCGGATGGTTGGAAGCGCAGGCAGATCCGGAGGATACATAGATTCCCTTTTCCTCCAGTGCATGCAGGAGCACTTCGCTTCGGATACCTGCAAATCCGACACTGATAATATGCGGCGCACTCGTCTCATCATAGAGCCCATGGATCGTCGTATTTTCAATCCTGGCAATTCCTTCGATGAAATGCTCTTTCAGCTTACGCATCTTCTGCACTTTTTCATCCAGATCCTCGTAAATTGTCTTCGCTGCAAGAGACAGTCCTGCAATACCCGGAACGTTTTCCGTACCGGAGCGGATATTCTTCTGCTGTTCTCCTCCAAACAGAATTGGTTTGATCTTCACTTTGCTGTCAATATACAGCACTCCTGTTCCTTTCGGTCCATGAATCTTATGACCGCTGATGGAGCAGAGATCTACACCCAGTTTCTTCGGATGGATCCTGTATTTGCCAAATCCCTGTACTGCATCTACATGAAACAGAATATTTTTATTATATGCTTTCACAATACTTGCCGCTTCTGCGACCGGCTGTACAGAACCAACTTCATTATTTACATACATCACAGACACCAGTATCGTTTCATCACAGAGTGCCTCCTTCAATGCCTCTAACTGCACTCTTCCATAACGGTCAACCGGAAGAAATGTAACCCGGAATCCCTGTTCTTCCAGATAGCGCATCGTATTGATGATCGCAGGATGTTCAATTCCTGTCGTGATCAGATGATTACCTGCGCGTCTGTTTGCCATTGCTGTTCCGATCAGAGCCAGATTATCACTCTCTGTTCCTCCAGATGTGAAAAATATTTCTTTTTCCTGTACTTTTAAAAGTCTGGCAAATGTCTCTTTTGTATCTTTTATATATTGTTCTGCTTCAACGCCTTTTCTGTGCAGAGAAGATGGATTGCCATAATCTTCGCACATCACATGCGCAACCAGTTTTCCGACACTGTCGTAAGCTCTGGTTGTTGCTGAATTGTCCAGATAAACTTCTTTCATGTTCTTCTCTCCTGCTTATTTTCACTATTAGCTTATGTATCATTCTTCCAAATGGAACATAAGTACCGACAACGTTGTAAGTCCCGCTGTCTCCGTTCTTAAAATCCTCTTTCCCAGTGTGATCGTATGTGCGCCTGCCGCCAGTGCCTGTTCGATCTCTGCTTCTTCAAATCCGCCTTCCGGTCCGATAAATATCCCAACGCTCTGCCCCGGCCATATTTTCTCAAGAAGTGTTTTTGTCTCTTTCATACCTTCTGCACATTCATACGGTACGAGAATGACATCCAGCTGCTTTGCCTGTTCCAGTGCTTCTTTAAATGTACACACCGGTATAACTTCCGGGATTACACTCCGACCGGACTGCTTTGCCGCACTTCTGGAAATTTCCTGCCATCGTTCCTGCTTCTTTGCTGCCTTTTTCGCATCCAATTTTACAACGCAGCGCTTCATGGAAACCGGAACAATCTGATAAGCTCCAAGTTCTACCGACTTCTGCACGATCCACTCCATCTTTTCCTGCTTTGGCAGTCCCTGGAACAGATAAATTCTGGATGGAAGTTCTGTACTGCTCTCTTCCTGCGATTCTATTTTAAGTACGGCCTCCTTATCTTCATAAGAATCAATCACACACTGGTATGTCTTTCCGGCTCCGTCACTGACTGTCACACGTTCCCCCGCATGCATACGCAGAACGTTCTTCATATGATTCACATCCGAACCATTCAGACGTATCCACTCACCTTCTGCCTGGGACGGTTCAATAAAAAAATGCTGCATCTTTTTTCTCCTGTCTGAGCTGCCTGTTTTTATTTATGCATTTTTACGTGCGACAACAGAAACCCATTCCCCCTGGTGGTTCACTTCCAGGACTTCCAGTCCTGCCGCCTTTACAGCCTCTGTTACAACTGTTTCTTTGTCCTCAATGATACCACTTGTAATATATACAGCTCCCGGTTTCATCTGGTGTACGATTACCGGAGTCAGTGGCTCCAGAACATCCGCAAGGATGTTAGCAAGTACAATGTCGTATTTTTCATATCCGACAGCATCCTGCACGTCTTTATCATCAATAATATTACCGATCATAACTTTATATTGATCTTTTGCTATACCGTTTACTTCCATATTTTCATGGGTGGCATCAAGCGCACACGGATCAAGATCTGTTCCGATGGAATGTCCTGCACCAAACTTCAGTGCAAGCATACCCAGGATACCACTTCCGCATCCTACATCCAGAACAAGATCTCCATTTTTTACATACTTTCTCAGCGCACGGATACAAAGTTGTGTTGTTTCATGCATTCCTGTACCAAAAGCTGTACCCGGATCAATGTGGATCACCAGTTTATCACTGTCTTCTGCTTTTACATCTTCCCAGGATGGAATTACAAGGATATCATCAATATAGAACTGATGGAAATACTGTTTCCAGTTATTTACCCAGTCCACATCTTCTGTCTCGGATTCCTCAATCGTTGCATCTCCTACATCTACATATGCACGCATCTGTTCCATTTCTTCCCTTACCTGTGCAAGGATCGTTCCTGCATCCAGATCCGGGTCAAGATAAAATGTGAGATAGGCAACTCCGTCATCTTCCGGAATATCTGGTAATATATCCACAAACATCTGCTCTTTGTCCTGCTGTGTAAGCGGGATCTTATCTTCAATCTGCACGCCTTCGATTCCAAGATCCGCCAGCATGCTGCTAACAATATCTTCTGCTTCAGTTGTTGTTTTTAATCGGAATTGATTCCATTTCATGATTTTCTCTCCTTCATACAATATATCATCCGTTATATTAACATTGCTCAAAAGCTCCAGCTCTTCCAAACCCAGGAACAGCCAGAGCTTCATAATTAATCAAGGTCAATGAAATCCACCTTAAAGGTATCATCATCTTCCATATGCCCTCTCTTCTTTTTCGGTGTCTCTCCGAGAAGATCATCTAAATCATCAATCGTAAGTTCTTCTCTTGGAGTATATCCGGCAAATACATTTTTATCCAGATTGCCGTAATCATCCTCTTCATAAGTAATCTCTCCGAATTCGTCTTCGTCATAAGCATCGTATTCGTCTTCAAAATCATCTTCGTCATAAGCATCTTCATACGCGTCTTCTGCATCATATGCATCATAATCATCTTCTACATATGCTTCTTCAAATGCATCTCCATCATCTACATTATCAAAATCTTCTCCGTCGTAAGTTTCAAAATCATCTTCATCTGATTGTTTTTTCTTACCAAAACGAGATTCTTTTTTATTCTTCTTTTCTTTTTTGTTTTTTACCGGTACCGGCTCTTCTTCCACATCAATACCGTACTCATCATAAAGCTCATCTAACTCTGCGTTACGGTTATGCAGTTTGATACCAAGAATAATAAGGATCAGTAAAAGAACAATTGCTCCGATTCCTCCTGCAAGAATAATCATCTGTAAATGATCATTTACAAATGCCGGAAGCTTGTTGGAAGTAGTTTTACTGGATGTATCTGTCTTAGAAGTCTCAGACGGATCATCCATTCTCTGGTAAGTATTCTCCTGGGAATCATACTGATAATATCCGGTCTCGCCTTTGTTATTCATTGCATACAGGACATAATAATCTGTACTGTCACTATTCTGCCATACCGGAAATTCTTTATCATTTAAAGTCAGCTTTGCTTCCTGATAATTCGATGGAAGCTTTACTTTGGACGTATCGCTCAGCACAACAATAGATGTACTATCAGAAATACTGACTTCCTCATATGGAGAAAAAGTTGCATCTTCTTCATTATACATGAAAAAGTCACCTTTTTTATCACTGTCCATCAAATAACCAAGTGTAATGCCACTGTCTTCATTCTTCACCATCTGACGGTCTTCTCCGTCCAGTGAAACAGTCACTCTGGAATATCCCGTCGGAACATCATTATCTGAAAATTCATCTGTCAGCGTATAAGACTTTCCATTTACTTTTACAGTCTTATCTGCTGCATTTCCAGCTTTGCTGCTCTTGGAATCACTTTTTATCTTGGATGGATCACCCGCTGCAATCTTAACTGTTGAATTCCCCTGATCCAGTGTCAGTGTCGTACCGACATCGGACGCAATCGTTGCGCCGGAAACTTCAACCTTGGTGCTTCCTTCTTTTAACGCCTGAAACTTCATTGTAAAAGAAGTTTCTGTAGAGCCGCCGGTTCCTGTATAAGTCAGTGCTCCGCCATTTTCCTTCACACCATCTCCAGATTCAAATTTCAATGAAGCCGTATCATAGCTCAACTTCACTTCCATATTTCCAAGGCTTGAACTTGTGGAGCGTACTACACATTTCACTTCTACTTCATCACCAACTGCTGTGCTTGGATCTGTAAAAGAGATTCTTCCATCTGCTGCATGTGCAACGAAAGAAAAACAAGACACGCACAGACAGAGAGTCAATAAAGCTACACTGAGTTTCTTAAATGCTTTCATGTTCTTTCTATTCCTCCTAAATCAACTTTTATTCTGTCCCGCCACCAGTTGTATTATTATTGCTTTTACTTTTTCCGGAGTCACTGGTTGAGTTTGTAATCACCGGTTTATTACTGTTATTGTTATTGTTTATATTACTGTTATTATCTGTATTCGTCTCTTCTTCTGTATTCATATTCGCTGGACGTACAACATTCGTCAGATTGGAAATCTCTGTTGAAATCATCTGCACTGTAGAAGATACCGTTTTTGTCTCGTTCGGGTACAGGAACTTATGCAATTCTTCTACATTCTCAGCCAGTCCAAGCGGTACAACAACATCTCCTGCATTCCTGTAGATAATTCCATCCGTCTTCTCAAACGGGAAGCCCTGACTGTCACCCAGCTTATAACTTGAGGCACTCGCCGCAAGCGAAAGTACATCTTTCAGCGAAAAACTCGTAGATACCTGTGGAAATATCTTATCCACAATCTTATTAAGTGTACCAATGTCTGCCTTAATACCTTTTTCGTACAACTTCTTAATCACAAGACGCTGTCTCTCTGTACGCTTGTAATCTCCGCCTTCCAGCTTACGAAGTCTTGCATATGTTACAGCCTGCGGTCCATCCAGTGTATAGACACCACCGCCATTTAACTTATGCGCCTTCTTCTTGGATGCTTTTGCTGTCTCACCGACATACTTATTCAGCATCTTCGCTTCCGGATCGGTTACCTGTATCTTAATTCCGCCAAGCATATCTACCACATCAGACATTGCTTTGAAATCGACGGTTGCATAATCCTGAATATCCAGGTCCAGATTCTTGTTCAGCATGTTGATTGCTGCTTTCGGACCGCCTGAAAAATATGCATGATTCGCTTTATTATAGGTATTATCATCCTGCTGCAGAAGCGTATCTCGGTAAATGGACGCCATACGGATCACACCTTCTTTGTGGTCAAGCGCTACAATTATGATCGTATCCGTGCGCGTACCGGCTTCCAGTTCTCCTTCTCTGGAGTCGCCTCCGAATAACGCTACTGTTGTATATCCTTCCTTCTTCACCCCGGAATTGATTTTAATATCATCTGAGTTAATCTCTACACGCTGGAACTTGTCATACTTCGCCATGACAAAAGCTGTTGCGGACAATGCCAGCAATATGATCACTTCGATTGCCAGTACGATTGCACGCCTTCTTCTTCTGTTCCTTCGCTTTTTTCTGGCCTTGGCAGCCTGCACTGCTTTAAGGTTTCTCTGATTCCTCTTCTTTGCCATATCAAGCCTCACTTTTCTTTTTATACAAAATACTACAATATATTACTATATTTTTGCAAAAAGTGCAACCTAAATTAACTCTTCTTTCGTAACCCGAAGAGCTTCTGCTACGACATGGTGCATATCCATGTATTTATATGTTCCAAGTCTTCCTCCAAAAATGACTTTCTTTTCTTCCTTTGCAAGTTTCTCATAAGAATGATACAGCATATTATTCTTCTCATTATTTACCGGATAGTAAGGCTCATCACCTTTCTTCCATGCTGCAGGATATTCTCTGGATATGACTGTCTTATCCTGTGTGCCAAACTCGAAATGCTTGTGTTCAATGATTCTTGTGTACGGTACTTCGTATTCCGTATAATTTACAACTGCATTTCCCTGATAATTCGGCTGATCCAGTACTTCCGTTTCAAAAGAAACACTACGGTACTCCAGTTCTCCGAACTGATATCCATAATATGCATCGATCGGACCGGTATATACTATTTTCTCTGCAAGTGCATCCAGTTCGTCTTTGTGTTCCAGGTAATCCACACCAAGTCTTACTTCTGCCTTTGCAAGCATCTTCTCGATCATAGCTGTATATCCACCAATCGGGATTCCCTGATAAATATCATTAAAATAATTATTATCATAAATATACCGCACCGGCAGACGTTTAATAATCTCCGGTGGAAGCTCTGTTGCGCGATGCCCCCACTGCTTCTCTGTATATCCTTTGATCAGTTTCTCATAAATATCTTTTCCGACCAGGTTGAGTGCCTGTTCTTCCAGATTCGCCGGATGCTCTGTGCGATAAGCTGCTGCCTGTTCTTCGATCTTCGCTTTTGCCTCTGCCGGTGTCACAACACCCCACAGTTTATTGAATGTGTTCATATTAAATGGAAGATTATAGATTTCTCCTTTATAATTCGCTACCGGGCTGTTCGTATAACGGTTGAACTCTGCAAACTGCTGTACATACTCCCAGACTTCTCTGTTGCTTGTATGGAAAATGTGCGCTCCATACTGGTGAACCTGAATTCCTTCAACTTCTTTTGTATAAATATTTCCACCAATATGATCTCTTTTCTCCACTACCAGACATTGTTTTCCTTTTTTCCCCGCTTCATACGCGAAAATGGATCCGAATAAACCAGATCCGACAATTAAATAATCATACATCATTTTTCCACCCGTTTTTCTACACTTTTTTTTGTTTATTCTAACAAAAAAAGGATGTACATGTCAATTATGTACACCCTTTCCTTATTATTTTACTTATTCTGCTTCGTTTTCACTGCTTCCGCCTCCGGTATTGCCGTCTCCGGATTCACTGCTTCCGCCTCCGGATTCACTGCTTCCATCTCCGGTATTACTTCCAGAGTTTCCGCCTGTACTGCCTCCGGTATTTCCACCTGTACTGCCTCCGGTATTTCCACCTGTGCTGCCTCCGGTATTTCCAGAATGATTTCCCGAATTGTTATTCTTATTGCTGTTGTTATTTTTATTACTGTTTGTACCGCTGTTTCCGTTGTTACGATTACTGTTCTTATTATTATGGTAACTGCTGTTGTTATTCTTATAAGACCTTGTCGGTGTATACTTATTCGATTCCTGTGCCTTATCTTCCGGCGTTATCTTATATGTCTTACTGTTCAGCGTCGAACTGCTTTCTGCCTGTCTCTGTCCGACTCTTGCGACAACTGCATTGCTGATTGTCTTCACTTCACTGGATGTTTTGTAATTTTCATCATCATACAGAAACTTATGCAGTTCTTTTACATTGTTGTCCAGTTTTACCGGAATAACAATACTTCCCAGTCCGGAAATCGTATCTGTCGTTTTTTCAAACGGGAATCCGGATGAGGCACCGATCTTATACTTTGTAAAATCTTTCGCATAAGAGAGGATCTCTGCTGCTGAAAAGTTTGTCTTAATTGTCGGAAGTAATTTATCAATGATCTTGTTGATCGTAGCAAAATCTGATTTCTGTGCCTTCTCAACGATCTTCTGGATAACGAGACGCTGTCTCTCCGTTCGTGTGAAATCCCCGCCCGCTGTTGAACGGATACGTGCATAGGTTGTCGCCTGCACACCATTGAGATGCTGTTTTCCAGGCTTGGTAACTTTCTTTGCCTTTTTCTTTGCAACTCTGGCTGTCTCACCAACAAACTTATTCAGATACTGAATCTCTTCTTTTTTCACATTTATATCCAGACCACCAAGTAAGTCTATCGTTTCTGAAATAGCTGCAAAATCCACAGTTGCAAACTTTTCAATATCCAGATCCAGATTCTTATTCAGCATATTGATTGCCTGTGTCGGACCACCGAAACTATATGCTGCATTACATTTCTGCAGGTGTCCGTCTTTGATGTCCAGAAGAGTATCTCTGTAAACACTGGACATACGCACTTCTTTTGTCTTATTATTCAGACTTGCTACAATAATACAGTCTGTTCTGGTTCCTTTTTCCAGCTCACCGCTTCTGGAATCGATTCCGAAAAGTGCTACATTCGTATAACCTTCCCCGGTCTCTTCTGCTTCTTTGTTCACCTGAATATCTGCCGCATCGATTTCCTCCGTGTCAAGTTTGCCAAGCTTGGCTGCCACAAATATCACGCCACTTGCCGCAAGACAAAGCACCAGACTTCCCATACAGAGTGCAATCTTCTTTCCTATGCTTAGACGCGAGAACCAGTTTCCTGCTCTTCTTCTGCGTCTTCTGCGCCTCTTTCCTGCCATGTTGTACCCCATTTCTTCTTAAATTTATCTTGTCATGCCATTCTTCGGATTCGAGTAAAATCCATAAACCTTTTTCGTCCCGTTCTTCTGATATGCACGTATTTTATACTTGTACTTTGTACGCTTTTTCAGTCCTTTATCCGTATAAGAAACAGTTTTTGGATTCGTGAGCGTTTTTATCTTCTTATACGCTTTCTTCTTCGTATTATAGCGGACAATCTCATACCCATCCACACCGATAATCTGTTTCCAGCTTAGTTTTATTTTACTTTTTGAAACAGCCTGTGTCTTAAGAGATGGAAAACCAATGCGTGCTCCCGCACCGGTCTTTATGTAGCTTTTCATTACATATCCCGTCTTCTTCGTTCCGTTCAGCTTCGCTGTAACTTTATACCAACCGCCGCGTGCTCCTGTTACCGATACTGTTTTTCCTCTTGTAAGAGTTCCCTGGCTCTTATAAGAAGTAGATGGTCCTTTGCGGAAATTCACACTTGAAACGCTGACTCTTCCTGTCTCTGCTTTCTTCGTTACCGCTTTTGCTTCTGTATACCCGCTGTATCCTTTTACGCCACTTACCGATTTATATGCACGAATCCGGTATGTATAGGTCTTAGAAGCATCCAGATCCGCATCTGTATAAGATAACGTCTTCGGACTTGTAACGGTCTTTATCGTAGTATAAGACTTCTTCACAGAATCATAACGCTGTATAATATATCCGCTTGCGTCTGCTGACTGTTTCCAGCCAAGTGAAATCCGATTCAGTGCTGTTCCTTTTGCTGAAAGTGCGGTGCCGTCAATTCCGGTTACACCTGTAGCTGCCGGTGTGAAAGAACTGTAATCTTCCCCTGCATCTTCCTCTAAAAATGCACGCACTTTATAAGTTCCCGCCTCGCCTTTTCCAAGTCCGGTATCTGTATAAGTTGTTGCATCCGCATCTTCGATCGTTGCAATCTTTACGTATTTATCTGCTGTATTTTTCTTGAAAACTTCATAGCCGAATGCATGCTCGATCGGATCCCACTGCATCGTAATACTGTCCTGTGTTGTCTTTTTTATCTTCAAAGTTTCCTGCTGTTTTACATAACGAAAATTCATATCTACATTATTATCATTGATTCCGCTTATTCTTCCAGTCGGGCTATACTGCCAGTATTCGTATGTTCTTCCATAAGTAACTTTTGTATTATACTGTGCCAGCCAGATCTTATATTTACCATCGATCTGATCTGCATACATATCATTTGTCAGCATCGAACGATTCGCATAAACCATCGGTGTGTAGCCTTTGGATGCAACTCTTGCGCAAAACGCATTGCAGATCTTCGTCTTCTTCGCTCTGCTGAGTTTCGCAGTTGCCAGTCTTCCCAGCGTCGGCGTTACATATTCGTAATCCAGGACAATCGGAAGCTTTAATTTGTATTTGCTGACTTTTGAAATAATATAATCCGCTTCTTCTCTCGCTTCTTTCTCTGTGATCGCCTGTGAGAAAATATAAGCGCCAACCGGGATGCCCGCATTGATCGCTGCCGGAATATAATTATCTACCTGCTTGTCCGGATATAATTTTCCTTCTCCGTAAGAGCGGTATCCCGCACGGATGATCGCAAACTGCACACCGGCAGCCTTTACTTTCTTCCAATCAATATTCCCCTGATGATAAGATACATCAATTCCGGTCTGGATCTCATATCCGACTTTAAACTTAGACGCATGCTGATATTTCGAATTGTTGATCACTGCTCTTGCTTTTGCCGAAGCAAGTGTATCATAAAATTCCGGTGCAATCTTTCCATTCAGACGGTAATCTCCCGGGTCACCATCTTCAGGTATCTCTGCGGCTTTTGTACAAAACGGAAGCATGGAAATACTTACACACATTGTCAGAAGCGCCGCCAGTATTCTTGTTCTCTTTTTCATTCTACTTTTATAATCTCCTCATATTCTGGTATTGCCTGTCATTCCATGAAAGTTAAACTAATTTTTAATTTACAATATACTTACATAACTTGTCAACATATAGCCGGTCTTTTTCTTGCCTTTTACAGAAAATGAGATTTTATACCAGCTTCCCTTTGTTCCTGTCACCGAAATCTTTGTTCCTTTTGTAAGAGTTGTCACTTTTTTATAAGAAGTTCCCGGACCTTTACGCACATTGACATTCGTTGCATTTACTTTTGCCTGACGCGATGTGATCTTCACATAATCATCTAAAATATAGCCTGTTTTACTCTTTCCGTTTATACTTGCTTTTACTTTATACCAGCTTCCACTCTTCCCAGTCAGAGTAACATTTTTTCCTTTTTTCAACTGCGCGATCTTTGCTTTAGAAATTGATGCGCCTTTACGGAAATTTACATTGCTGCCTTTGATTTTTCCGGAAACCGCTTTTTTCGTAGTCGCTTTCACAGCCGAAGTATAGGAACTGTACACTGTTGTTCCGTTTGCTTTCTTATATGCACGGACACGATATTTGTATGTCGTTGCTGCATTTAAACCTGTATGATTGTAGGACACTGTAGAACCATTGCTAATCGTCTTTATTGTCTCGTAGGCTTTTTTTGAGCTATTGTATTTTTGAATCTTATAACCGCTTGCTCCGTTCACTTTACTCCAGGATAATTTTACCGTATAAAAATTCTTTCCGGATGCTTTAAGAGCCGGAGTCTTCAATGTTCCGGATGCTGTTGTGTCTGAAGTATCTTTTTTTATGTAGCGGAAGTTCATATCCACCCTTCCGCTGATTCCATCCACAGCTCCGGCCGCAGAATATTGCCAGAAATTATAATCTCCGGTATACGTCGTTTTAGATGTATAATTGGCAAGCCAGATCATATAGTTTTTGCTGATATCGGATGCATTTAACTTATTTTTCAACATATCAGCATTTGCATATACCATCGGTGTGTATCCTTTAGATGCCACTCTCGCGCAAAATGCATTGCATATGGCAGTTGCCTTTGATTTGCTTAATTTGGCATCATAGAGACGTCCTTCATTCTTCCCGCTATCACTGTAATATTCAAAATCCATCACCAGTGGCAGTGTAATCTTATATCCTTTTACCTGGGAAATCAGAAGATCTGCTTCTGCTTTTGCCTCTGCTTCCGTCGTTGCCTGTGAAAATATGTATGCCCCTACAGGAATTCCTGCTGCAAGCGCGTTTTTCAGATTTGTCACACCTGTTTCATCGATTCCCATGGATCCGGCAGAGCCATATCCGCGGTAAGCCATACGCACCAGCGCAAACTGAACACCGGCTTTTTTCGCTCTGCCCCAGTCAATCTTTCCATTCCATTTGGATACATCGACTCCGGTCTGGATTGTATAACCGCTCTTGAACTTATCTGCATGCTTATAGTTCGCCGTTGTTCTTGTCATTGACTGTCCACCAAAAAATTCCGGTGCAATATGTCCGGCTAATCTTCCGGCTCCCGGATCGTCTGCTCCGTTCACATTAGAAGCTTCTGTATTTTCCGTTTCCTGTGTTACTGTTGTTTCTGCCGTCGCATCCTGCGCATATACAGATGCCGGAACTGCGGTCACACAAAGTGCCAGTGCTGTCATCATTGCTACAAGTATATTCCGTTTCTTCATATTTATTATCTCCTGTTCTATTTCCCTACACCCAAATCATCTGCAGAAACTATTTCTAACAATTTCTTTCAGATAATAGCTTTACTAAAACAGAATACCGTAACAATGCGGTTATTGTCAAATTTCAGGAAGCTGTATTGGCATTTTCTATAAAATATTTTAATTATAGGAAAAAGATGGAATTTATTCTTTTCCACCTTTAAAAACTACAAATCTCTGTCCAAAATAATTCAGTCCCACAAACAGACACATTCCCGCAAACATGGCAATATTATCTTGTATCTTTGTGCCATATCCGTTGAAGATCTGATATACACATGGCTTTGCGATACCATATGCCAGAACATAACAAATTACAATATTTACAGCAAATGTTATCACTTCGCGAAGTGATTTTTCTTTACTCCGGAACGTAAAATGTTTATTCAGAAAATAACTTACAATACTTCCTATAATATAATTGCACGCGGAAGCAATCCAGTATCCGGTATGGAATCCATTATACAGCAAAAACATTACCGCTGATCCCACCAGTGTATTGATCACTCCGACGATCAAAAATTTTATTGTTACCCAATCAATTACTTTCTTCATCTTATTTTCGTTCTTCCCTCTTTTGTTTTCTTTTTCTATTGCCTTTTATTCTCTCTCATTTTACTTTTTATCAGTTCCCATATCCTGCTTGGCATCTGTATCTTTGTAAGTACGCTCACTGATAATGTAACGTGGGCGATGCTTAGTCTCCAGATAAATCTTTCCGATATATTCTCCGATCACACCAAGAAATAACATCTGGATTCCTCCGATAAAACATACAATACAGGTTACACTCGCCCATCCCGGTGCCGTCTCTCCAACCAGCGCACCGATCACTGCCCAAAGGATTCCGATAAAACTCAGACTTGCAACAAGCAACCCAAAGGAAGTAATCAGACGAATCGGTTTTACTGACAGACTGGTAATTCCATCAAATGCTAAAGCCAGCATTTTCTTTAACGGATAATGGCTTTCTCCGGCGATACGCTCTGCTCTTTCATAATATACAGACGTACTTTTAAAACCAACAAGTGGAACCATGCCACGAAGGAAAATGTTTACTTCTTTATAATTCGCAAATTCCTGTAATACACGACTGGAAATCAGGCGATAATCTGCATGATTATAAACAACCTCTGCTCCCATCCAGTTTAATAACTTATAAAATCCTTCTGCCGTAAACCGCTTAAAAACTGTATCCGTATCTCGTTTTGAACGTACGCCATACACAACTTCACAGCCATCCAGATACGCATCTACCATACGATCCATGGCGTTAATATCATCTTGTCCGTCGCAATCAATCGAAATTGTAATATCACACTGGTCTTTTGCTTCCATAAGACCTGCCAGTACAGCATTCTGATGTCCTCGGTTCCGGCTCTGGCAGATTCCAATATAATGCGGATCTTCTGCTGAAAGTTTCCGGATAATATCCCATGTTGAATCTTTTGATCCATCATTTACAAATAATATCCGGCTGTCATCTGTAATCTTTTCTTCTGTTACTAACTGCCGGATCTTTGCCAGAAACTGCTTACTGGTAATCGGCAGTACTTCCTCTTCATTGTAACACGGAATCACAATATAAAGAGTTGGTGTTTTCTCTCTGATATTCTTTATTTCTATATTGTTCTCCATATTTGTTTCTGCCTTCATCTGCTATCGCTCTCCTTTCTCAACATTTTCATTGCAGCGTTTTTTAGGTATTATTACCAGAACAATTGCTGTCCACAGTAAAAAGATTCCTGCTATTACCAGCATCTGTTTTTTGTCACACCACGGCTCTTTTGTCTCTTTATACACTTGCAGATACAAATTTTCAAAATGATTCCTTCCATCTACTTTCAATTTTCCTTTATAACTGTGCATATAAAACTCTTTTCTATACCACACCCGTAATTTGCCTTTATGAGGTTTTTTATTCCAGATTCGTAAATGATAATCCTTATTCTCTTTTGTTGGTGTTACTTTTGGAAATTTAAGTATGACACTTCCATGCTCTCCCACCTTATCAGCCTGTATTTTTCCCCGGTAAATCCGGTTTCCCTTCTCATCTGTTAATTGTACCTGCAAAATATCATTAAACTCTTTTGCACGGTCTCCGGCACTTACGATCAATCCAATTCTGTTAAATGAATGTAATGCCTCAAACTTCTGATTTATATGGACTGTTTTTCCTACATCTTCCATCTTCTTTGCAGATGTTCCATTAATACAGTGCACACTCCACTGATACACAGGAATTTTGGATTTTCTCATCTGTTCTCCACTTACAAGGCAGATACAGATCACACACACAAGAAGCACCAGTTCTGTCCAGCCACATTTATATGCATATTTCTCATCCCTTTTCTGAAATAACTTTTCCTTACTCTCATCAATCCCTGCCATTCCCAATAATAGAAACAGCATCACAAATGGCATACCGTAAGAGCTTTTTATTTCCCAGATACAATAAAAAAGAATTCCACCTAATATAGATACTGCCCAGAATACCTGAAGGATATCTTCTTTTTTCCTTTTCAGCAGTCTCCATAATGCCAGACACAGAAAAGCCATATTAGAGATCCTGAATCCATAGCAGTATGCCCGGAACAGATCGAATCTGCTTCCTAATATCCATGTGTACAGCGGTGTATTCTTCTGATCCTGCGAAATTTTTTCTATCAGGTCTCCTCCATCCGCATAACACCACGAAACCATAAGTTTCTTCTGTTCAAAAGCCATCAGTTCACTGAAACTGTAACTTTTATAATTTTTTATCATCCGGTCAACTGTCGCCTGTGTTTTCTCTTCTTTTGTCCTGAACTGATGTGTATAAGCATAATCTTCTTTATTGTGCTCTCCGTCTCCATGTGACGCCATCATTAACCAATGTGTAATTGGATAATTCTGTGCTGAGACTGTTTCAAAATACGACTGGTTTAATCCCGATATGCCATGCGAAACTACAATTCCTATAAGCAGTACGATTCCAAAGCTCTGTATACTTTCTTTTATTTTCTTTTTTCCAATAAGATGATCCAAAATATAACAGAAAACAAATGCAATCATCGGGATCACTACCGTTGGACGGATATAATAACCGGTTATTCCGAATACAGCAAACAATATTGCAGAAATAACTCTGTCTTTCCATGACTCTTCTTTCAAAAGTCTGACTCCGAAATAGATTACTGCCGCCGTAAAAGGGATGGAAAATGAGCAGGTATATATCCACATTGGCAAAATATAATAAATCGGATTCAACACACATAATGTCAGAATTTTCGCTCCGCCTTTTAAACCTCCGATACGAATTCCTGTCAAATATAAAAATATTGTCGCAATAATCATTCCTGCCACAGATAAAGCTAACAGAGCAAACTGTACTTCTGTGATACCGGCACGGGACAACATATTGATAAATTTTGCAAATATAACAGTCAGGAAATAATTATTGGAAAACATTCCGAAATAAGATGCATGCGGTGCTGTATCAGAAATCGGCTTTTCTCCTGTCTTTGCGAGATACATTGCCATATCCTGCATGTTATATGCATCTGTAGACGAAAATGGAAGAAAATTACTAAGAATAACTCCGAAACCAGCTAATAATATCACAAATAATATACCCGTGTATATCCAGAGTCCCTTTTTTCCCATCTTGTCCAAACATCTGAAAAGGATGAGCAGAGAACTGCCAAGCAACAATGCAATAAGAATTGGAAGCAGCAACCGCATTACCGGTGACAAAATATCTGCAAACACCTGGCTTTGTGCTGTCACGATTGTCCCTGCTTCTATAAATACAATAAAAAATAAAGTCAATGCCATAACGGCTTTATATAGATTCAATTGTAATTTCATTCTAAAAGTATGCATATCTTTCTACTCTCGTATTTTATACCTCTATGATTTGTTCTTTTCGTAGTCTAGCACACTTTTTCCATTTATATGTCCATCTTCTGTAAAGCTTCAACAATTCTTAATATTATCTTCAGAAATTGTGGAAAAGGGAGCGACTTAATCGTTCCGTTCCCTTTTTATTACATTAATAGTAATATCTAAATAAATATATGAATTATAGTAACTCAATCCATTTGGATGTTCAGGTTTTTCTAATTTATATGTCGGTTTCCAGACATAATCTTTTTCTCCCAAATCATTTAACATTATCCGTTTTCTTTCACTTTATTCAGGCATGCTTCCGGGCAACACAAAAATACCATAGATGCAAGCACGCAAAAACATAAGCATATAACAAAAGCCGTTCTTCCAGAACACCATGCTTCCTGCTTTTCCAGATAAACACCCAGATACAGCCTTGACTTCATTTTATCGCCGGAAATTTTCATTACTCCTTTATAGCTATGGAGCACACCTTCTTTCCGTTTCCAGATATTTAAATTTCCTGCGTACTCACTTTTCTTCCATATTGTTAATTTATATTTTCTTTTACCTTCTGGTAAAACTTTCGGAATTTTTAATACAACTTCCTGCTGCCTGGAAAGATTTTTTGCTGCAATTTCTCCACGATATAACAATTTTCCGGAAGTGTCCGTCAATTTCACATATATACTTGCATTATTCTCTTTGGCTTTTCCCTTTGCGCCAGCCATGAGAACGATTCTGTTATATGGTCTGTCCGCATAAAAAATCTGCTCCAGACGAAATCGTTTCTGATATCCTTTTATTTTTCTTACAGATCCTATATCTGCACAATGGACTTCCCATTCTTTATGTACCGTTACAGACTGACTGATTTCTGCATACATCATTACTGAAACACTCACGATAAATATAATTATTGTTGTTTTCTGCCAGAAGTTTTTGCCTCCCTCATTTATACAAATACATTTTTTCTTTTTTTCTTTCATCTGCTCTGCTAAATATTCCATTCCATAACTTCCAAGGAGCAAAAGAAACATAAGAAATGGCATTCCATAAGACGCTTTTATTTCCCATATACTGTAAAAACATACGCCACCTAAAAATGATAATGTATAAAACACCTGATTTACATCCTGATTTCTTTTTTTCAGCATCTTCCATAATACAAGCAGAACCATCCCTATATTCGCAATACGAAAAGCATAACAATATGTTCGGAATAAATCCGATTTACTTCCAAGAATCCAGTTGTAAATAACTGTATTTTTCCGGTTCTGTGAAACCTTTTCCAAAAGATCATTTCCATCAGCATAGCACCAGGAAATATCTAATTTTTTATTTATAAAATCAAACAGCTCCGATAGCGAATATGCTTCATAATTCTCTTTTAACCGCTTTAAATCAGCCTTCTGTTTCTCCTCTTTTGACGGAAACTGTATCGTATATTTATAATCTGCAATATCAAGTTCACCAGTTCCATGAGATGCCATCATCATCCAGTGTGTAATTGGAATATTCTGATCAGATACCTCCGAAAAATATCTGTGATTTATCTTTGAAATTCCACCTATTGTAATCGCTGAAACCACGATTACAATTCCAACACATTCTCCTACCTCTTTCCACTGACGTTTTCCTGCAATCAGCTCTACAATAAGGCATATTAAAAAAGCAATAGCCGGTATCACAACGGTCGGTCGTATATAATATCCAACTGCAAGACTTCCTGCAAATAAAGCTGCAGATATACCTCTGCCCTTTCTTCCCTTTTCATGCAACAGACGAATAGCAAAGTATACTGTAGCAGCAGTAAATGGTACTGAAAGTGCATTTGTATATGCCCACAGCGGCAATATATAATATAGTGGATTACCTGCACAAAGTGCCAAAATCTCTGCTCCACCACGAATTCCCTTCACATATACTCCTGTCAAATACAAGAACATTGTTCCAACAAGCATCCCTCCAATTGTTAATATATATAATGGAATATATATATCCTGAATTCCAAGCCACAACAAAATCCTGAAATATTTTGCTAATAAAATTGTTAAAAAATAATTATTAGCATAATATCCAAAATATTCCATTGCATGAGGCGCATCCGCAGACACTCGGTGTTTCCCGGTCTTCGCCAAATAAAGTGCAAGATCCTGTACATTATAAGCATCCGATGAAGCAAATGGCTGAATATTATACAGAATTATTCCATACACAAGTAACATCATGAATACAATTACCAGCGTAGCTATTATAATTGACTTTTTTGAAGCATTTTGAAAAAAACGAAACAATAAAACATAACTGCCTATAACCGTCAAAATTAATATTATTAAAAATGCTATCCTTACCGCTGGCTGTAAAACAGACATAAACACACTGTTATGAGCATGAAAAATCGTTCCACTCCCTATCATCAACAACACGCAAAATGTTATAATCGTAATTATTTTATAAACACTCATACAAAATATTTTTTTATAATTACTCATTCCACTTTTCCTTTCTCCTAAAACATCCATTGTAGCATTTTAACACAAACCCTCTATATATTTTTTGATTTTCAGAAAATATTAAGAATAATATTTTCTGTTAGTATATTCTAACATATTTTTATTCTCATTTTGTGGTTATAACCTACAGAACCTGCCAATGGCAGCTTCCTCCGGATGCTATGACAAAAAAGACTTTTTGGACAATTAATTTTCGTCAAAAAGTCTTTCGTAATTCTCAAGCTATTTTTTTTGTAAACTCAGAAGTACTCTTTTCTCCATGAAAAGATCCAAATACTTCAAGGCAACTGCAAGAACAAATGAAATTAAAATATGAAGG